>JBKEBR010000350.1:0-16243 GCA_047973285.1 Oscillospiraceae bacterium
CTCCGCCTCGGCTTACCAAAAGCCCCTTTCCAACTACCTTGTTACCGAAAGCACCCCGCTGGCCAACCCCTACTGGCAGTACAGCCGCAACAAAATTGCCTGCGAAGAAACGTTGATGGGGTATTACCGGCAAAGCGCCTTTCCCGTTACCATTGTGCGCCCCAGCCACACCTACGGCCCGGGGGGCGTGCCGGTGGGCCTGCACGGGCAGGGGGGCAGCTGGCAGGTTTTGCAGCGCATGCGGCAGGGCCGCCCCATTTTGATACACGGCGACGGCTCTTCGCTGTGGACCTTTACCCACAGCACCGACTTTGCCCCCGCCTTTGCCGGGCTTGTGGGCAACCCCCACGCCATTGGCGAGGCGGTGCACATAACCGCCGACGAAAGCCTTACCTGGAACCAGGCCTATGCCATTATTGCCGCCGCCCTTGGGGTGCCGCTGAAAGCCACCTATGCCCCCTCGCATTTTTTGGCGGCCAGCGGCAAGCCCTTTGGGTACGATTTTGAGGGAAGCCTTTTGGGCGACAAGGCAACTTCGGTGGTGTTTGACAACACAAAAATTAAGCGGCTTGTGCCCGGCTGGGCCGCCGTAAAACGCTTTGACGAGGGGGTGCGGGAAAGCGTTGCCAACCTGCTGGCAACCCCCGCCCTGCAAACGCCCGACCCGGCCTTTGACCTTTATTGTGAAAAGGTGGAAGCCGCTTTGCAAAACGCCCTTGCGGCCGTTTTGCCGTAGCCTTTATTGCAAGGCCCTGCTGCACTTTTTCGCCGCTGTTCAGTTGAATTTAAACCTTTTAAGGTTTATAATAACAGTAGCCTTTATTACAGGGGCTGCTGTTATTTATTTTTGAACAGGTGCCTGTATGGCAACGCACGGCAGCGCAGGCAAAACGGCGATGCACACAGCGGGGAAAGGCTTTTGGCCCCGCGGCAGCGCCGCAGCCGCCCGCCTTTTGGCAAAATAAAACGCGCCGCCACACCCCACCTGTTCCCATGAAGGAGGATTTTCCATGAAAGAGAAAACCGGGTTCGACTGGATGGAACTGATTGTGGGCATCCTGTTTATTTTGGGCGGCATTTTTACCTTTGCAAACCCCGCCGGGGCCCTCGCTTCCCTTGTTTTTGTTTTTTCCATTTTGCTGGCGGTGCGCGGCATTGCCGACATTTCGCGCTATTTCCGGGTTAAAAAGTTTTGGGGCACCTCTATAACTCTAAGTTTAATTGTTGGCATTTTAGACATTGTGCTGGGCATTTTCCTGCTGTTTAACCTTGGCGCCGGGGTGGTGGCCCTTTCTATTTTATTCCCCGTGTGGTTTATGATAGACTGCATTATCAACCTTGCCCACCTTGACCTTGTAAAGGCCTACAGCAAAGGGCTGTTCTGGTTTACTTTGATTGTCAATATTATCGGCATTGTGATTGCCGTGCTTATGATGGCGCAGCCGGTAACCGCCGCCTTTACCCTTGCCGCCTTTATTGCCCTATACCTGTTGGTGCTGGGCCTTGAGAGTGTTGTATTCGCTTTCAGCCCGTTTTCAAGAAAAGACAGGCCGTAGAATTGTGTTTAAAAAAGGGGCCGCGCTAAAGCGCGGCCCCTTTTTTATTGCAGAGTTTTTTATAGGCACAGGAGGGCCCATTCCCATTTGGGCCTGCCCCGGCTTTACCCGGGCGGGAGGCCCCTTTTTGTGGCCTTGCCTGCCTTTGCTTACAACCACCCGCAAAAGCCCGGGGCAAAACCCGGCCCAGCCGCACAGCCGGGAGAGGGCCCGCCGCCTTACTGTAGGCAGCTGCTTTTTAAGGCATTTCCAGTATAATTTTGCCGGGCACCCCGGCTTTTTCCAAAACCAGCCGGTGGGCCTCGGCAGCCTGGTACAGCGGCAGCTGCCGCCCCACCGCCACCACCATGCCTTTGGCAAGCGCCCCGGCAAGGCGGTTTACATTCTCGGCCCCTTCCTGCGGGCGCATGTTGTGCAGGTTCATGCCATAAACCACCGCCTCTTTGGTCATGGTAAGGCGGGGGTCAAACTCCAGGCTGCCGCGGCTGCCCACCACCACAATGCGCCCGTAACGGGCCAGCACCTCAAAGTCTTTGGCAAGGTTGCGGTTGGCCAATACCTCCACCACAACGTCCACCCCGGCGGGCGCGGCCGCCTGTATCTGCGCAAGGGCATTTTCATCGTGGTAATTCACCACTTTCGCCGCACCCAGGCTGCGGGCCAGCGCAAGGGTTTCGGCCTCGCCCGCGGTGGCAATAACCCGGCAGCCCGCCTGCACGGCAAGCTGCAGGGCAAGGCTGCCCACGCCGCCGCCCGCGCCCTGTACCAGCACCGTTTCGCCCTGCTGCACGCGGGCCCGGCCAAACAGGGCCTGGCAGGCCGCAAGCCCGGGGGTGCCAAGGCCGGCCCCCTGGCTGTAAGGCACGCCGGGCGGCAAAAGCCCCACCGCCCGGCTACTGCACACCACCATTTCGGCATAGGTGCCGCTGCAAAAGCCGCCCAGCAGCCCGGCAACAAACACCCTATCCCCTTTGGCAATGCCGCCTACCCCCGCACCCACTTCGTCTACCACGCCTGCCCCGTCGTTGCCGGGGGTGTAGGGCAGTTTGGGCAGCCCCATGGCGTACTGCCCCTGGCGGATATAGGTATCCACCGGGTTTACGCCGGCGGCATACAGCCGTACCCGCACCTGCCCCGCGGCCAGCGCGGGCACAATGGCCTGCGCAAGCTGCAAAACCTCGGGGCCGCCGAATTCTTTTACCACGATTGCCTGCATATTGCTTCTCCTGTAGCGTCAGGCTGCAAAAAATGCTTTCCACAGCCTGTGGCCCGCTTTTGCTTTGGGCAAATGCCCCCAAAGCAACTAAAATTCTTCGTATACGGCGGGGTCTTGGTTGCGTATGCGCCCGCCCGGGTGGGTAAGGGCGCCAATAACCCCCATCTCTTCCTCTGAAAGGGCGAAATCGAAAATGGCAAGGTTTTCAGCCTGGCGTTTTAAGGAAGAAGATTTTGGAATGGGCAGCACACCCCGCTGCACATGCCAGCGCAGCACCACCTGGGTAACCGACCTGCCGTGGCGGCGGGCTATTTCCACCACACCGGGGTTTTGCATTACGCCGGCATTTTGGCGGCCAAGGGGGCTCCACGCCTCGGTAACAACGCCGTGCGCTTTGTGCCAGGCCAGCTGTCCCTTCTGCGAGAAGGAGGGGTGAAGCTCAATTTGGTTTACGCTGGGGCCTATGCCTGTCTCTTTCACCAGGCGCTCAATGTGCTCGGGCAAAAAGTTGCACACCCCCACCGAGCGGATAAGCCCCCATTTTTGGGCGTCCAGCAGGGCCTGCCACGCCTCTACATACAGGTTGCGGCCGGGGTTTGGCCAGTGGATGAGGTACAGGTCGTAATAATCCAGCCCTGCCCGGTACAGCGACTCTTGTATGGTGTTCACCGCCTCTTTATAGGCGTGGTGCCGCCCCGGCAGCTTAGAGGTTACCAGCAGCTTTTCGCGCGGCACCCCGCTGCGCTTTACCGCCTGGCCCACGGCCCCCTCGTTTTCGTAGTTGAAGGCTGAATCCAGCAGGCGGTAGCCCAAATGGATGCCGCCCACCATGGCCTTTATTCCTTCGGCGCCGTTCAAAAGGTAGGTGCCAAGGCCAATGGCCGGCAAAGCAAGCCCGTCGCTGAGCAAAATTTCGGGAATGGGAGAATTCATACAAAGGCCTCCTTTAAAAAATGTTTTGCACCGCGGCCCCAAAAGGCCGCCGCGCCATAAACACAGCTTCGGAATTTGTTTATAGCTTTATAGTACGCTTTTTTTGCCCTTGTGCGCAACCGGGAAAGGCCCAGAATCCTCAAAATTTTCACATTCTGCGCTTTTCCGCGTGGTATACTGGGTAAGAAAACGGGCCGTGCCCTTCCCCCTGCTGTTTTGTGCAAGGGTGGCTGCTGCGGGCATGCGCAGTTCTTTGGCGCTTGGCATGGCCTTTTCGGGGTACGCGTTTGCCCCGGTGGGCAGGCCTTGCGGCGGCACACCTTAAAAAATGGAAGCCTTTTGATTGCAAGTGAGAAAGCA
This sequence comes from Oscillospiraceae bacterium, assembly GCA_047973285.1. GTDB lineage: Bacteria > Bacillota > Clostridia > Oscillospirales > Ruminococcaceae > JAAYCI01. Next base: position 4,066 of record JBKEBR010000350.1, read on the forward strand.
GGTGTTTTTGTGGTTGTTTTTGAGCCGTACCGGTGTAAAAATTTGGTTTTGAAAAATAAAATAGTAATGCCCCCCATGTGCATGTATTCGGCAGGGGCAGACGGGCTGGCCACCAATTTCCACCTGGCCCACTACCTTACCCGGGCCATGGGCGGGGCGGGGCTTATTATTGTAGAGGCCACCGGTGTTTTGCCCGAGGGCCGCATTTCAGATGAGGACCTTGGCCTTTGGGCCGATGCCCAAACCGAGGGGCTACGCAAAATAGCGGAGGGGCTGCACCAATACGGCTCTGCCGCCGCCATACAGCTGAACCACGGCGGGCGCAAATACCAGGGAGCCTCGCTGCCCCTTTCGGCGCCCAGCCCCCTGCCGCTGGACGCCCACTCTAAAACCCCGAAGGAGCTTACAAAAGAAGAAATACAAAGCATTGTAAGCGCCTTTGCGGCAGCCGCCCGCCGCGCCGATGAGGCCGGTTTTGACGCCGTGGAAATACACGGGGCACACGGCTATTTGATTCACGAATTCCTCTCTCCCCTTTCCAACAAAAGAAGGGACGAATACGGCGGCAGCCTGGCCGCAAGAACCCTTTTTTTGCAGCAAATTTTGCAGGCGGTAAAGAAGGTTTGGCCCGCCAACAAAGCGCTGCTGCTGCGGGTTTCCGCCAGCGACTACGCCGAGGGCGGCATTGCCCCCGAGGATATGGTGCAAATTATTAACCTGGTAAAGCCCTGGGTGGACATTGTACACGTGAGCTCGGGCGGGCTTATCAACGTGCCTTTAAAAGCTTTTCCCGGCTACCAGGTGCCCTTTGCCGAAACCATAAAAAAAGAGTGCGGCGTGCCCACCATTGCCGTGGGGCTTATTACCGATATTTCCATGGCGGAGGAAATTGTGTGCAACCGCCGGGCCGACCTTGTGGCCTTTGGCCGCGAGCTTTTGCGCAACCCTTTTTTTGCGCTGAACACGGCGCTGGAAAAGGGGGAAGCGGCGGCCGAAATTCCCGAGCCATACGCAAGAGCCTACCACCGGTAAGCCCTGCGGCTTTTGGGCGGGCGGCGGGCTGTTTTGCCTTGCCCGGCAACTGTTTTAGCCTTTTTACATTTATACCCTTACCGCAACATAAAAGGGCCGGGCACTGTGTGCCCGGCCCTTTTGCTATTGCAGCCGCTGAAAATTCAGGCGGAGCGCCCGCCCAGCTTCCAGCCGATGGATTTTTCCCGCATGTGAATAAAATCGGCATACAGGCCGCCTGCCTGCATCAGCTCGCCGTGGGTGCCGCGCTGAATAATTTTGCCCTGCTCCAGCACCAGAATTTGGTTGGCGCTTTGCACGGTTTTCAGGCGGTGGGCAATCATAATAATGGTTTTGCCGTGGGTAAGCTCGGCAATGGCCTCCTGCAAAAGCGCCTCGTTTTCGGGGTCTACATTGGCGGTGGCCTCGTCGAGAATAATAACCGGCGCGTCTTTGAGCAGGGCCCTTGCAATGGAAATGCGCTGCTTTTCGCCGCCGGAAATGGTGGCCCCTCCCTCGCCAATAACGGTGTTGTAGCCCTGGGGCAGCGCGCTGATGAATTCATGGCAGCAGGCCTTTTGCGCGGCGGCCCTTACCTCTTCCTCGGTGGCGCTGGGCTTGCCGAATTTAATGTTGTTGGCAATGGTGTCGTTAAAGAGGTACACATTCTGGAACACCATGCTGAAATTGGCAAGCAGGCTGTCCAGCGTGTATTCCCGTATATCGGTGCCGCCAAGTGTAATGCTGCCGCTGTCCACATCCCAAAAGCGGGCCATCAGGTTGCACAGGGTGGTTTTGCCCCCGCCCGAGGGGCCAATGATGGCGGTGGTGCTTTTTTCGGGAATGGAAAAGGAAACATCATCGATTACCTTTTTGTTTTCGTAGCGGAAGGTTACCTTTTCCCCTTCAATACTGCTGGATTTAGGGGCAATTTCCTTGCCATTACTGTCCATAACCGGGGTTTCAAACACCTTATTTATTTTGTCCATAGACAAATCCAGCACCCGCAGCAGCGCGCTGTAATTGCCGGCGGAATCCAGCTGGGCATACACCATGAAGGAGGAGATGACCAGCAGCAGGCAGTTGATGAGCGGCATAGCGCCGCCAACATACAGCACAACCGAAAGGAACACCATGGCAACGCCGAACAGCTTGAGCACAAAGCTTTGCAGGCAGGTGTAGGGCACAAAGGTTTTTTCAAGGCGGACGTTGATGTCTTCGTTTTCTTTGATGGCCTTATCGACGGTTTTGTTTGCCTCTTTGTCCAGGTTGTAGGAGCGAACCACCCCAATGCCCTGCACGTATTCCAGAATGGCCGTTACCAGCCGGGTGTCGGACGCTGTTTTCAGCGGAGAAACCTTGTGAGACTTTTTCTGCATCAGGGCATTTACCCCCAAAAAGGCGGCAATGCCAAGAATAAGCAGCAGGCCAATGCGCCATTCGTACAGCAAAACGGCAAGGGTGAGTATGGCGGTGGTAAGCAGCCCCTGGGTGGTAAGCATAATAACCCGGGTGGCAACGTCCTGCAGGCTTTCGGCGGTGTTGGTGGTAACCGAGGTAATGTCGCCAAGGCTGTTGTCGTTAAAATAGCCCATGGGCATGTATTTCAGCCGCTCGCCAATTTCCACCCGCTTGTTGGTGGCCACCGTATACCCGCCAACGGTTTGCTTCATGGTAAGGCTGCCCCGGGTAAGGGCGCAGCCCGCAATGCTTACCAGCATAATGCCAAGGGAAACCCACACGGTTTGCCAGCCGGCATTGCCCTGGATAAGCCCGCTGAGAACAATGGAAATGGCGGGGATGCGCAAAGCCTCGAACACGGCATGCAGCAAGGAAAGGCCCAGCGCCTGGTAAAACAGGCGGCTTTGGCTGCCGCTGAACCTGAAAAACTTTTTGAATATGGCAATCATACCAGCACCTCCTGTGTGTTTGCGCTGCCGCTGTCGCGAACCGAGTTGTGGGCCGCCCACATTTTTTGGTACAGCGCCGAGGATTGCAGCAGCCGGCTGTGGCTGCCCTGGGCTGCCACGCGGCCGTTTTCAATAACCACAATGTTGTCGGAATCGGTGATGGTGGAAAGCCGGTGGGCAATGACAATTAAGGTTTTCCCCTCCACCAGTTTCGACACCGCCGCCTGTATTACCGCCTCGTTTTCGGGGTCGGTGTAGGCGGTGGCTTCGTCTAAAATTACAATGGGGGCGTTTTTCAGCATGGCGCGGGCAATGGCAATGCGCTGGCGCTCGCCGCCGGACAAGTGCCCCCCGGCGCCGCCGGCCCGGGTTTCGTAGCCGTGCTCCAGCTGCAAAATAAAGTCGTGGCAGCCGCTTTGCCGGGCGGCCTGCTCTACCTCTTCGTCGCTGGCGGCGGGCCTGCCCATGCGGATGTTTTCGCGGATGCTTTCGTCAAACAGGTAATTGTCTTGCGCCACATAGGCAACCATATTGTTGAGCTGGGCAAGGGGAATTTGCCGCAGGCTTGTGCCGCCAATGGTTATTTGCCCGCCGGAGGCATCCCACAAAGAGGCAATAAGCTTTGCAATGGTAGATTTGCCGCCCCCCGAGGGGCCTACCAGCGCCGTAACGCTGCCCGCCGGAATGGCCAGGTTTACCCCGTGCAGCACAGGGGTTTCACGGTAGGCAAAGGTTACCTCCTCAAGCGCAATGCCGTAGCCGTTTACCTTGGCCGGGGCCGTGGGGCGTTCAAGGTCCGGCTGGGTGAGAACGTCGGTTACCTCGCTTACAATGGTGTGCACCTTGGCAACATCGTCGGAATAGGTCATGGTGGTGATGAGCGGCCCCATAACCCCCAGCGACAAAATAATGGCGACAATGAAGGTTTCAAGGGGCAGGCTGCCCCGCATATACAAAACGGTGCCAATGGGCAGCACACTGGCCAGCACGGCGGGAAACACCGAAAGCGCCACCGAAAAGAACGGCAGGGTAGAGCGCATCCAGTCGATGGCGGAGGCGGCCGCCTCCCTTGCCGCCGTGGTGAACTTTTCGTACGAAGAGGCCGACTGGTTGAACGCCTTGATGACCTCGATGCCGTTGATGTACTCCACCGCCGTGTCGTTGAGGCGTTTGTTTTTATCGATGTAATTGGCAAACCGTTTTTCATAGCCGCCCATCATGCCCATATAGCACAAAATGCCCAGCGGCAGCGGAATAAGCGCCGCCAGCGCCATGCGCCAGTCCAGCACAAACAGGTAGATAAGGGTGGCCACAGACACCAGAAGGTTGCCGCCCATTTCGGGCACCACATGGGCCAGGGTGGTTTCCATGCTGTCTACCCGTTCCACTAGAATATTTTTGAGGCGGCCGGAGGGGGTGTCCAGCAAATAGCCCATGGGCAGGCGGGTGAGCTTTTTGGTTAATTGCAGCCGCACCTCGGAAAGCACCGCAAAGGTAGACTGGTGTGATAGGGTGGTGGAAACGCCGTGAAACAGGTAGCGCAGCGCCCAAAAGCCCACCGCCGCAAGGCAGTAGGCCCCATACAGGCCAAGGGCTTTTTCGCCCCGCAGCAGGGCAAGTACAATTTGGGACACGCAAAAATACGGGGCAATGCCGCAGGCAACGCCCAGCGTGGCAAACGCCAGCGAGGCGGCATACCCCCCTTTGTGGGGCGAGGCAAACTGCCACAGCCATGAGACGGTTCCTTTTGAGCTTTGGTTCACGCAAATTCCTCCTAACAGAAATATGGTTGGCAACTATGTAATGGTTAGCTTTTGCTAACTATTAGGCAAAATTATTAGGGCTGCTTCAGCCCTAATATGGTGTTCCAGCCGGCACTGTAAAATTCATTCAGCATTTGAATATACTGAAATGCCTGCTCTTTTGGCATATCGTGCGCCACCGTTTCAAATATTCCGTAATAAAAAGCGCCGGAAAGAATGTGGTTCATATTGCTGTCTATGGGGGGAACCTTGTGCCCCATGCTGCGCAGCGCCTCAATAAAACGCCGGGTGTGTTCCACCTCTATTTCAATCAGGCTGTCGATGTAATGCTCGTATTCGGTACCGGCAGAGCAGCACACCACCAGCTTAAACGCATCAAAATTTTCATACACATAATCGACAAACGCAATAAGGGCCTTGTTTGCGTAGCCGTGCATCTGCTTTTCCTTGTACTCGGCCGGATACGCATCAAATTGCTGCTGAACCGAAAGGTACCAGCTGCGCAGCTGGTGCGCGGGCTGTTCCACCAGTGCATGAAACAGGGCCGCCTTGTCGGGGTAGTAGCCGTAAATGGCACCGGTGGTTACCCCCGCCTGCCCGGCAATGGTGCGCAGCGAGGCATTTTTAAAGCCCTTTTGCAAAAATTCGGTTTTGCCCGCCGCCAAAAGGCGGCCCTGTGTAGAGCCCTCCATCGGCACATAGCCCCCTTGCAGCAGGTTTAAACGCGGAATATAACAGTGTTATATCACGCGGGCGGGTGTTTGTCAAACATTTTTCCACTTTTCACGGCAGCCGCGGCGCACCGCCCCGCAAAGCCCGCAAAAGGCCCGCCGCGCCGCCCACCGCCAACAGCCAAAGCCCACCGCCCAAAGCCTTACAGCGCCTTGCAAGGGCCCTGCCGCAGGCCGCCGGGCAATGCCTGAAAAGCGGCCCGGGCCAAAGCCTTCTTGCCCCAAAGCAGGGTTATTCGCCCACGCCGAAGGCTTCTAAATATTTTTGCACCGAGCGGGTCATCTCGCGGGAAAAAGCGGAATTGTACTTGCGCTCGCAAAAAGCCCTGCTCCACTCTTCAAAGCTTTGGTGTGCAAGGTTTTTGGCAAACATCTCCCGCAATTCTGCACCCTCCATGCGGCGGTACCCATTGGTGTGCACCATATAGCGCAGTTCGCACCGGGCGGGCTTGGTGCGTTGCTTTTGCTGCCGGGTGGGGTAGCCAAGCACCAGCATAACGGCGGGAAACACGTAGGGCGGCAGGTTCAGCATTTGGCGGTGCTGCTCGCAGTTTTCCATAATATCGCCAATATAGCAGCTGCCAAGGCCAAGGCTTTCGGCGGCCACCACGGTGTTTTGGGCGGCAATGGTGCTGTCTTGCATGGCCAGCATCAAATCTCCCGCGCCGGGGGCGCGGGGGCTTGCCCCACCCTCAATAAAAGCGTCGTACCATTTTTGAAGGTCGGCACAAAAAACCAGCACAAGGGGCGCTTTGGCAATAAAGGGCTGGTTGTCGCAGCTTACCGAAAGCTGCTGTTTAAGGGCCGGGCTTTCAATTTCAATAATGGTATACATTTGCTGGTTGCCCGCCGTGGGCGCCTGCATGGCGGCGTTTAAAACGGCCTCCCTCTTCTCCGGCTCTATTGCGGCGGCCTCAAACACCCGCACCGATTTGCGGTTGTACAGGCTTTCCAATATTTCGTTCATTGTTTCTCCTTTTGTTTTCTTTTTATTGTTTATTTAAACGGCGGGCGGGCGCCAAATGTTGCACCCGCCGCTTGTAAAGCCCGCGGAATATTAAAATTAATATGGGGGTATTCCTTACGGGCATTCCCCCCGGCCGCCTGCCGCACAAAACATTTCGACGTACCTGAATGACTTATCGCACTTTTTTTGTTTCCTCTGTTTCAGTAAGCGCAAAAGCAATAGTATTTCACACTGATTCCCCTGTTTTTTAATGCATTTTAACAATGTGGGCATTCCATATTCTACATAAACCCGCCGCCGCCAAAACTTTGTGATATACTTAACAATTATACGGTGTTGCAAAAACTTTTCCGTGTTTGCCGCCGTTGACACCTGCATAAAAATTTGAAACCATAAGGAGAGTATACCCATGAATATGTTTGATTTAACCGGCAAGGTTGCCCTTGTTACCGGCGCTTCCAGCGGCCTTGGCGCCGATGCAGCGCGCGCCTACGCCGAATACGGCGCCGATGTTGTGCTGTTTGCCCGCCGCAAAGACCGCCTGGAGCAGCTTGCCAGGGAAATAGAGGCCACCGGCCGCAAGGCGCTGGCCGTGGGCTGCGACGTTTCGAATGAAGAACAGGTAAAGGCCGGGGTGGAAGAAGCCCTGAAAGTATTTGGCCACATTGATATTTTGCTGAACAACGCGGGCATTGCCGCCGCTGGCTCGGTAGAAAATTTAACCGCGGACGCCTGGGACCAAAGCATGAACATCAACGTAAAGGGCATCTTTTTAACCGGCAAATATGTTGTGCCCCAAATGCGCGCTCAAAAATACGGCAAAATTGTAAACATTGCTTCTATTAACGCCGTTCTTGCCACCAAAAACCCCGACCTTGCCCGCCACGTGTACAACGCCTCGAAGGCGGCGGTTCGCGGCCTTACCATGGGCATGGCCGCCTCTTACATGGCGGAAAATATTACCGTAAATTCCATTGGACCCGCTTTGTTTGAAAGCGAAATGACCGAAAACACCCTGTTCAAGCACGAGGGCTACCTGAATATGTACAACGCTTTGTGCCCCGCTTCGCGCCCGGGCAAAAAGGGCGAGCTGAACGGCACCATCATCTACCTTTCCAGCGACGCTTCGAGCTATGTTACCTCGCAGCACATTTTGGTAGACGGCGGTTTGGCCATTGTATAGCCTTTGACCTGCAGCAAAAAGCAGCGGCTCGCACTTTGGCGGGCCGCTGCTTTTATGTGTTTGCACGGCGGCACGGCTATTTCTTTTTTCTGCGGTTTGTTACGGCCTGCCTTGTAATTTTTGCCCCGCCCTTTGAGGTGGCAAAAACCGCCGCCAGCATGGCCACCGCAACAACCGTAATGGAAAGCAGCCCGGCAAGGCGCAGCAACACATCGCCCACTGTTTCTTTTTGTTCCATTGTATACCACCATTCCCGCAGGCTGCCCGGCAGCCTGTTTTTATTTTGCCGCCCCGGCAAGGCGGCCCGCAAACCCCGCCCTATAAAATAAAAGCGGTGTTTTGTTTATAATACCACACAACCGCCCTTTTTTGCCACCCGCAGCGGCAGTTGGCAAAACAACAAAGAAATCTTTTTGTGTTGACAGGCAGCGGCAAAAAAGGTAGTATTAGTTCTACAAAACCCACTTTTCATACTTTTGCAGGAGGTGCTGATGAAAGGACCGGCCGGAAAATACGCCTGGACCGCCAAGGTTGGCGAAAAAGGGCAAATTGTAATTCCCAAAGAGGCAAGAGAGCTGTTTGCCATTGAGCCCGGCGATACCCTGCTGCTGCTGGGCGACAAAAAGCGCGGCATTGCCATTGTAAAGGGCGACAAATTTACAAAGCTGATTGACCAGGTTTTTGAAGAAGAGCAGGAGCATACCGATGAAAGCAATTGAAACAACGGCCCTTTGCAAAAAATACAAAAGCCTTACGGCGGTGGACGGGCTTTCGCTTGCCATAGAAGAGGGGGAGATATTTGCCCTGCTTGGGGTAAACGGCGCGGGCAAAACCACCACCATTAAAATGCTGTGCTGCCTGGCAACCCCCACGGCGGGCGACGCTTTGCTGCTGGGGGACAGCATTGTAAAAGCCCCCGAGGCCGTGAAGAGAAAGATTAATATTTCACCCCAGGAAACCGCCGTGGCGCGCAACCTTACGGTAACCGAAAACCTGGAGCTGATGGCGGGCATTTACGGGCTGCCCCGGGCAGCGGCAAAACAAAGGGCCGCAGAAATGCTGCGGCGCTTTGGGCTTGGCGAAGCGGCAAAGCAAAAAGCCAAAACCCTTTCGGGCGGCATGCAGCGCCGGCTGAGCATTGCCATGGCGCTGATAACAAACCCGCAAATTTTATTTTTGGACGAGCCCACCCTTGGGCTGGATGTGCTGGCCCGGCGGGAGCTGTGGAAAACCATTGAGGAGCTGAAGGGTAAAATTACCATTGTGCTAACCACCCATTATATGGAGGAGGCCGGGCATTTGGCCGACTGCATTGGTGTTATGGCAAAGGGCCGCCTGAAAGCCACCGGCACCGCCGCCGAACTGATGGGCCAAACCGGAACCACCACACTGGAGGATGCCTTGGTGCGCCTTGCAAGCGGGCAGGAGGCGGGCGCATGAAAACCACGGTGTTTGCCCTGCGCAACAGCAAAGAACTGCTGCGCGACCCCTTAAGCCTTGCCTTTGGCCTTGGCTTTCCGGTGGTTTTGCTGCTTTTGCTTTCGGCCATTCAGGCCAACATTCCGGTAAGCCTGTTTGCCATTGAAAAGCTGGCCCCCGGCATTGCCACCTTTGGGTTTTCCTTCATTGCGCTTTTTTCGGCCACTTTAATTGCCAAAGACCGCAGTACCTCGTTTTTATCCCGTTTGTTCGCCTCCCCCCTGCCGGCCTCCGGCTTTATTGCTGGGTACACCCTGCCCCTTTTGCCCATGGCCGTACTGCAAAGCGCCATCTGCTTTTTCTGCGCCTTTTTACTGGGGCTTGCCCCCAGCCCCCGGGTGCTGCTTTGCCTGCTGGTGCTGCTGCCCTGCGCCGTGTTGTTTATTGGCATTGGGCTTTTGTGCGGTAGCCTTTTCAACGAAAAGCAGGTGGGCGGCCTGTGCGGCGCACTGCTGACCAACCTTTCCGCCTGGCTGAGCGGCACCTGGTTCGATTTAAACCTGGTGGGCGGCGCATTTAAAACCATTGCCTACGCCCTGCCCTTTGCGCACGCCGTAGAGGCCGGGCGCGCCGCCCTTGCGGGCAGCTACGGCGGCATTTTGCCCCACCTTGCCTGGGTGTGCGGCTATGCCGCGCTGGCTATGGCGGCGGCCATTGTGGTTTTTCGCAAAAAAATGAAAAGTGAAACACTGTAAGCTGCCATGTGCAAAAGCGGGCTCTGAACCAGAGAAAACAGACATTGAAAGAAAAAGTCTCCAGTCGTAGGATAGAAACTACGATTTGCTTTTCTTTTTTCTTCTATTTCCTTTGAGGCGGTTCACGATTCAAAACCGGGCCCGCTTTTTGTGTTGCCATTGCGCAACCCTGGCGCCGCCTGTGCCCCGCAAGGGCACAAAGGCTTTACGCCTTGGGGCGCGGCGGGGATACTCCTTTTGGAGCGGCGGCCTGCCCCCTGCCTTTTGGCCGCCGGCCTTCCCCTTTTCGGCCGGCAGCCCCGCGCGGCACGGGGGCAAGCCCCACAGGCGGCCCGCTGGCTTGGGTTTCCTGCGTAAAGGAATTTATAAGAGATGTTCGGCAAACCACACAGGCTGTGGCCCGCTGCCCGGTTTACCGGCGGGGAGAGCCTTGCCGTTTGTTTATTTTTTTGCCGCCAATTTGACAAAAACTTGTCAAATTGATGTATACTGGTAGCAGAGAGGCAAGGGCCGCCGGCCGGCGGCCCTTGTACAACACAGTATCAGGAGGATATATCCATGGATTATTACCAAATGGCATTGGCCCTGCATGCGCAGCACAAAGGCAAACTGGAAATAACCAGCAAGGTTCCCCTTTCCACCCGCGACGATTTGAGCACCGCCTACACCCCCGGCGTGGCCGAGCCCTGCCGCAAAATTCACGAGGACCCCACCGCCGCCTACACCTACACCACCAAGGGCAACATGGTGGCAGTGGTTACCAACGGCACCGCCGTGCTGGGCCTTGGCGACATTGGCCCCACCGCCGGCCTGCCGGTAATGGAGGGCAAAAGCATTTTGTTCAAGGCTTTTGGCGGGGTGGACGCCTTCCCCATTTGCCTTGACACCAAAGACCCTGCCGAGATAATACAGGCCGTGCGGCTGATTGCCCCCGGCCTTGGCGGCATTAATTTAGAAGACATTGCCTCGCCCGTTTGCTTTGCCGTGGAAGAGGCGCTGGAAAAAGAACTGGACATTCCGGTTTTCCACGACGACCAGCACGGCACCGCCATTGTGGTTACCGCCGCCTTACTCAACGCCCTTTCCATTGTGGGAAAAAGCATGGAAACCATTAAGGTGGTGCTGAACGGCCCCGGCGCCGCCGGAACCGCCATTATAAAAATGCTGCTGGCGGCGGGTGTAAAAGACGTTACCGCCTGCGACGAAAACGGCATTTTGTACAAAGAGCGGGGTGTTGGCATTCAAGACCACAAGGAGATGTTGTGCGGCATTACCAACCCCCGCGGCCTGCGGGGCGGCCTTGCCGAAGCGGTAAAGGGCGCCGACGTATTCATCGGCGTTTCGGTGGCCGGGGCCCTGCGCCCCGAAATGGCCGCCTCTATGGCGAAGGATTCCATTGTATTTGCCATGGCCAACCCCACCCCGGAAATTACCTACGAGGAGGCCAAAAAGGCGGGGGTGCGCATTATGGCCACCGGCCGCAGCGACATGCCGAACCAGGTAAACAACGTGCTGGCCTTCCCCGGCGTGTTCAAGGGGGCGCTTTCAGTGCGCGCGCGCGACATTAACAACGAAATGAAAATTGCCGCGGCCCATGCCATTGCCGCCACCATTCCCGCGGGCGAGGTAGCCGAGGAAAACATTATTCCCAGCGCCTTCGACAAAAATGTGGCGGGCAATGTGGCCAAGGCTGTGGCCGAGGCCGCCCGGCAAACCGGGGTAGCCCGGGCGTAAGGGCCCGGTTTCAACGAGGCGAACAGCGGCAGCGCGTGTTTTTTTCGCGGGGTGCGCGGTTTTGGCCGCGACGGAGGTGGAGGAAATTGAAGACCACCAGTGGGATGACCTGGGCATGCCCGAAACCCTTTGGGTGTGCCGGGTAAAGGAATTCGGCCCGCTGATTGTTTCTATTGACACCGAGGGGAACAATTTGTTTGAAAACAACAAAATTGAGTTCAACAAAAAAAAGGACATCGCCATTAAAGAGATAAGCCGGCAGGTTGGCTTTATCAAATAGCGGTGTGGCTGTTGTACACACCAAAATTTCCCTCCTTTGGATATAAGTAATTAACCCCACGTAAAATGTGGAATTTGTATTGCCAAAACTCACATCAAAAAAGGCTTTCCCTTGCGGAAAGCCTTTTTTGACGGCGCGGCAAATAGCAATATGGCCCTTTGCCACACGGCCCACTTTTTACAGCGCTGCCTCGGTGCCCCAAAATTCTATTTGGGTGAGCGCCGGAAAGGGAGAGGGGTCTGTTTCGTCTTTTTTCAGCTCCTTCGAGGGATTCAGATGGTCTCTATTAAAGATATTGCCGCGCAATGCGGGGTTTCGGTGGCCACGGTGAGCAAGGCCCTGAACAACCAGTCCGACATCAGCGAGGCAACCCGAGAACGTATTCGTGCCGCCGCCGAAAAATTGGGGTATCTTCCCAATTCGGC
>JBKEBR010000351.1:0-6516 GCA_047973285.1 Oscillospiraceae bacterium
GGGGGCCAATCCCGTGCTGGCCCATTTCTGTTTAAACTAACCGCCGGTTTTGCCGGCCTTGCCAGCAAGGGCAGGGGGGCGGGTTCAGCCCCCGGGTACACAGCCTGCCGCCCAAAGCTTCTACAGGCCTTTCCCCCTACCGCCGGGCACCCTGACGGCAAAACAGCCGGTGAAAAACCTTCCCATCAGCTGCGAAAAAATTGCCACAAAAATGCACCCAAGGGCCCTCGGCTTACAGGCAGAGGGCCCTTGGGGTATGTTATAAAGCCGCCCGCCGAAAGCAGCGCGGCAATTGGGCCGCCTACCCTTTTACGGCGCCGGAGGTTAACCCCTGTATAAAGTAGCGCTGCAAAAATATAAAAATAATGGTTACCGGTATGGAAACCAAAACCGAAGCCGCCATCATATTGCCCCAGTTGGTGGTAAATTCCCCCATGTAGGTCATAACAAGGCCGGGGGCAAGGGTGCGCTTGCCGGCTTCGGTAACCAGTGTAAGGGAGTACAGCAGGTCGTTCCAGCCCCATACAAAGCCATAAATGGCAATAGAAATCATGCCGGGCACCGCCAAGGGGAAAACAATTTGCACCATTGTACGCAGCTGGCCTGCCCCGTCTATTTTGGCCGATTCTATCAGGGCGTTGGGAATGCCGTCAAAATAAGATTTCAAGGTCCAGGTGCCCACCGGCAGGGTAAAGGTTACATAAGACAGCAGCAGCGCCCAATAGCTGCCCAGCAGCCCCAGCTTTTGCATCATAAGGTAAATAGAAAGCAGCAGAATGGCCTGCGGAAACGCCTGCGACATCATAAACAGGCTCATGGTAAACCGGCGGCCCCTGTACCGGAACTTCGAAAAGCTGTAAGCCGCAAAAGCGGAAACCAGGGTGGCAAAAAAGCTGCTGGCAAAGGAAACCAAAAGGCTGTTGCGGAAATAGGTAAGAATTTTGGGGTCTGTTACAACGGTTTTAAAGTTTTCCAGCGTGAGGGGACCCCAGAAAAAATAAAGGGAAAAGGTTTCGCTGGAGGGTTTTAAGGCGGTGTTAATCATCCACAGCAGGGGCAAAAAAACAAACCCGCCAATCAACACCAAAAAAACAGCAAACAACACCTTAAAAGGCTTGGTTTTTTGAAATAGCATTTTATTCCCTCCTCAATCGCTTTCTTTTACGCGGCGCAGGTATACAAAGCTGAACAGTGCCAGCAAAACCGCCCAAATGGTGCCCACCGTGGCCGCTTTGCCCATATCCCAGTTTTTAAAGGCCGTGCGGTATACCTCTATGGCAAAGGTGGTGGTTGCCCTGGCGGGGCCGCCCTCTACCATTACCCACGGCAAATCGAAATGCTGCAGGTTGCCTATGGTACCCAATATACCCACCACCCCCGCAATGGGCGCCATAGCGGGAAAAATAATTTTGCGGAACACCTGCCAGTTGTTGGCGCCGTCTATACGGGCCGCCTCTATCTGGTCAAAGGAAATGCCCTGTAACCCGCCCAGCAAAAAGGCCATATACCACGGCAGCATTTGCCAGCTGCGGGCAATAATTACCACCATAAGGGCGGTGCCTTTTTGCCCCAGCCAATTGATATTGGCGCTTATAAGCCCCAGGTTGGTAAGCAAACCGTTTAGTATGCCGTATTCGCTGTTGAAAATCCACATCCACAAAAACCCAATGGCCGTGCCGGGAATAATCCAGTTTACCAGGGTTACCCCGCGCAAAAATTCCGAGCCGCGGAACCCCTGGTTTAAAATAATGGCCCAAACCAGGCCCAGCACAAAGGGAACCAACGTTGCAAAAACCACAAAAACAACGGTTGTTTTTATCATATCCAAAAAATAGGGGTCGGTAATAACCGTAATATAATTGCTTATCCCCACCGTTTCGTAGGTTGGGTAAAGAAGGCTGCGGTTGGTAAAACTCATAAAAATAGAGTTGATAAAAGGATATAGAATAATTGCGCAAAATACCGCAAGCCCTGGTACAATAAGTAAAAAACCAACCTGGCCGTCTGTTAAAGCGCCTTTGGCGTTTGTTTTTTTCATTGCCGGTTTCCTTTCTGTTTGCCATAAAGCCGTTGATGTTTTTGCCGCCGCCCAATACCGCGGCTAAAATATTTGAAAAAGAAATTCTGCCCAAGGGGTGTAACACGCCACATAAATTTCTTTTGCAAGCATTCAAGCCCGGCAGTAAAAGCCAGGGTGTGGCGGGCGGGCCTTTCGCCCGCCACACCCTGCCTGCCTGCTGTTACTTTACCTGGGCAATGCGGGTTGCCGCATCGTCCATAGCCTGCTGGGCTGTTTTGCTGTTCAGCAAAGCCGCCTGCAATTCTTCCACAATAATGGTTTTAACCTCTGCGCCTTTGGCCATTAAAGCGGTTTCTTCCAGCCGGGCGGTTTCGGTGGAGTTCATAAAGCCTTTTGCGTAGGCGTCGTTTTGAACGGTGTCGCTTGCAATAACCGCTTTCAATACCGGCGGCATTCCGTTGTTTTCAAAATAATTCATCGCCACCGGCTCGCTTACCAAGTACTTGGCAAAGTCTGCCGCCTGGGTTTTAACCTCCGATTTGTCGAACACAACCAGCATGTGCCCCCACATTACTGACTGCGGCGCATCCCCACTGTTCACAACAGGGCGAAGCATGGCGCTGCACACCTCCGAAACATTGGCGGGGTCTACCCCGTTGCTTACGGCTGTGCCCTTGGCAACCACCGCATCGTCATAAAAAGCCACCTTGCCCTGCGCAAACAGCTGGCGGGCGTCGAAACGGCTCATATCCATGCGAATGTAATTGTTGGCCAAAAGGCCCTGGTACCATTCCACACACTCCACTGCCTTTGCGCTGTTGATGCTGACATTGCCGCCTTCATCGTAAATAGCGCCGCCAAAGGTCCACAGCCAGGGGGCAAAATCTCCCGCTATGGTGGCGTCTTTTGTTGCCACCGCATAAGGAATAATGCTGGAATCCATCGCGGCAACATCCGCCAGGCATTTTTCAAACTCCTCTACCGTGGCGGGCGGGGTCTGCCAGCCGGCCTTTGCCAGAATTTCGGGGTTGTACACCATGGAAATGGAAGCCATAGACCATGGCATGGCCAGCTGCTTGCCCTCCCGGTTGCCAACGGCCAGCGCCGCCTCTTCAAAATTTTGGGTGAAATAGCTTTCCCCCACCACCTCGTTCAAATCGGCCAGAACACCGGCCTCGGCCAGGGTGGCAAAAATGCTGATGTCGACCTGCGCAATATCCAACTGCTCATTGCCCTGGTTGCGAATCAGCAGCTGCTGGGCAGTGTCGGCCCAAGGCCACCCCACCCATTTTACCGTATTGCCGCTTTCGGTTTCAAACCCGGTGCGCATCTCTTCAAAAATTGCCTTCGAGCCTTCCTCTTCGCCAGACCACCCGGCCCAAACAAGCTCTGCCGCACCGGCAGCGGCGCTGCCACTGGCGGCAGGCGCCGTGCTGTTGCCGGCGGAAGTTCCGCCGCAGGCGGCCAACGCGCCAAGTACAAAGGTTGCGCTCAAAATGCCAGCGATCATTCTTTTCGTTTTCATGCTTTTCTTCCTTTCTTTTTTCTTACTCCTTATTTTTGCATAATTTTTAAAATTATGCTTGGAAACTATTTATTCGCCCCAGGCCGTACCACCCTGCAATTGCCCGTATACCCGGGCTTCAAACACCTGGGCGGGCCCGCCATAGGTTTGCACAAACACCACCCTTACCGCATTGGTTTGCACCGGGGCCGGCAATTGAACAATTGCCATGCGCTGCCAGTTTTCGCGGCGGTGCGCAATTTGCTGCCACTTGCCTGCCGGGCTTTCGGCGTAAACCACAAATTCCTTTGCCAGCTCGGGGGGCATGCCCGGCCGCGCCGTAAATTTATGGTCCTCCGCCCAAACGGCGGCTTTCGAGCTGGGTATTTCCTTGGCAAGGTCCGGGTTAAAAGACAGGCGAAGTTCCCGAATTGTTTGGGGCTGCTCCCACCGAAGAGAAAAGTGCGGCTCTTTTTCACCGCCCGCCACCCAAAGGTTGGGTTGGTTGTAGGGGCGGCTTTGGCCGTTGTTGATATTTTGGGCGCCGTACACGCCGCCAAACGCCCCCTTAACGCAGGGGTAATGGTACACCGAAAGCTCTTTGTGCCCGCATAAAAAACCGGTTCGCTGGTTTTCCTCGGTGTGCAGCACCAGGGCCCGGTTTTGCCGCAGCACCAAGGTTAAAAAGCAGGCTTCTTCCAGCACCGGCAGCGGCAGGGCAACCCATTGCTTTTGCCCCTGCGGCACCGGTATTTCGCACCCGCCAACAGCCGGGCCATAGGCGTTGCGGGAGGGAAGCTTTGCCACATGCCAGCTGCCCTGCAGCACGGTGCCCTCACCGGCGCTGCAACAAATTTCCACCGTTTCAAGGCCCGGCACGGCGGGAAAGGTTATAAACGCCGCCTCGCTAACCTGCATATTCCCGGCGGCAACGCCGCAGCTGCCGTTAAAGCTGCTGCTTGCCTCTGCACTGGCGGCCCTGGCAAGGTCCTGCGGGTCTTCATTGGCAAAACCCGGCACAAACATGTCGTCCCGCAGCAGGCTTTGCCGTATTTCGGCGGCCTGTTTTTGCCCAATTTCATCTGCCAGAATTTTGTTGGCGGTACAGTAATGGGCCAGGGCCGCCGCCGCCTGCCCCGAAAGCGCACAGGTGTTCATAATGCGGGAAGAGCTGAAGGCGGCATGGCTGGCGCCAATGTCGCGCCCGGCAAACAGCAGGTTGGGCACCGTGCTGTTGTACAGGCAGCGCAGCGGCATTTGGTATACGCCCGCGGGCAGCTGAATGCAGTTTTCATCCCCCGCAAAAATTCCGCCCGAGGGGTGAAAATCCATATACCAGCCGCCATAAAAGGCACCGTCGTAAAATTTTCGGTTTTGCATAATGTCGTTTTGGGTTACCACGTAGTCGGTAATCATGCGGCGGGACTCGCGCTTGCCCGGCAGGCTCCCCATCCACTCCAGGGTAAGGCAGTCGGCATTGAATTTGCCGCTGTTTTTAATATAGTTCCACACCCCCATGGCAAGGCGGTTCAGCTCCAGGCCAATGCTTTGCATATCGGCAATGGTGTTCAGCTTTCCGCCGTATTCAAACCACCAATAATCGCTGCCGCCAAAGTCCTCCTTCACAACCCGCCCACCCCGGTTTACAAGGTCGGCCACATGCTCTATTCCGTACGCCATTTTGGGGGCCACAAATTTTACGGGCGCTTCGGTGCGTTTTACATAATAAAACAGGGTGCACCCCTGCGTATCTGTTTTTGCCACAGCGGGGGCCTGTTCTTCGTTGTACATACTTTTGGGCTCTTTGCCCATATAAAACGGCACCCCGGCCCGCGCCCCCAGCATGCCGTCGCCGGTAGCATCTATAAAAATTTCACCGGTAAAAAGCAGTTCCCGCTCAGAGTTCATCTGCCAGCCCTGCACGCTTTTTACGCGGTTTTCCTGCATAGTTACCTCTATGGCGCAGGTATTTAAAAACAGGCTGATGTTGCTTTGCTGCTGGCAGGCGTCCAGCAATACCTGGTCCCAAAAAATGGGGTTTCCTTCAAGGTTTGCATACAGGTTTCTCATTTTAAAGTCGCCCCATATACCCATTTCTTCGGCAAATAGGTTGCCCGCCCCCGTTGCGCCGCGGGTCCAAACCCGTATTTCGCTGCTGGAATTGCCGCCAAGCACCGGCCTGTTTGTTACCAACGCCACCCGGCTGCCCATGCGGGCCGCCGTTACGGCCGCCGTTACACCTGCGGGCCCCGCGCCAATAACCACTATATCTGCCGCTATTTGCTCCATTCTTTGCTACCGCCCTTACCTGTTTATTGTATGCGCCGCCTTTTCGGCTGTATGCCTAGCATTATTTGAACTAATTTCAAGGCAGAATAATGCTTGCAGAATTATATTTTATTCGAAATGCACAAACAAAATATATGTAAATTGTACAATATGTTCCTACAAACTCCCTTTTTTTCAATCAAATTATCTTCTATGGCAACATACTAACAGGTTTTCCCTTGTATTTCATTGACTTACTTGTTCATTTTCTGGATTATTCCGCACTGTTGATTGACAAAATACCGCAGATCCTTTACACTAGGTGCAGAAACAGGCGAGAGGAGAAATTGGCATGAACGAGTATGGCGAGATAGGGGCTTTTCTTTCCCACCTGTGCGAAACCTACCGCGTTCAGGTTTGCATTAAAGATTTTTGCGGCTTTGTTCCCATTAACAAAGAGCTGGACGAAGTTTTGCGCCCTTTTTTGGCCCATACCAACCCTTTTTGCATGTACGTAAAGCAGGATAAAGCCAAATATTGGACCTGCCTTACCATGATACGGAAAATGTACAACAAGCTGGATGCCAAAAACGCCGCTTTTTTTGGCGTATGCCACGCCGGCCTTGGAGAATATGTTGTGCCCATCAGCTATAAAGAAATTCTTTTGGGGTCTATCAACATTGGGTTTTTCCAAACCAATGAAAAGCGAACAGAATTTTTAATA
>JBKEBR010000352.1:0-2005 GCA_047973285.1 Oscillospiraceae bacterium
AATGGCTCACCCGAAACAGGTACTGGCGGTTTTGCCCCGCGTATATGTAGCGGCAGGGGTAATCGTCCTCTTCATAAATAATGGGGGTGGCGGGGTTCACCTCCAGGTAGCGCCAAAAAACCCCGCGCCGCAGCCGCACCCGAAACGCGGCAAACCAGGGCAGCACCCGCTCCAGCGCCTGCTGCAAAAGCTCGGGAATTACCGGCTCGGCCAGGCTGATGGAAAGGCGGTACACATTGCTGAACCGCTTGCTGGCAATTACCGGGAACAGGTTGGCCGTATTGTCTAGCCGGTGCCAGCGCCGCGGCGGTTTTGCCAGCTTCGGCTGCCGTGGCTCTTTCGGCGGCTTTGGCTCCTTGGGCGGTTTTTCCGCTTTGGGTGGCTTTGGCAATTTTTTTGGTTTTTCCGCCCTGGGCGGTTTTGGCAGCTTTTCCGGCTTCTCGGCCTTGGGTGGCTTTGGCGCTTTTGGGGGCCTTGGCGCTTTTTCAGGCTTTGGCTGTTTTGGCGCTTTGGGGGCCTTCTGCGGTTTTTCGGCCCTCGGCGGCTTTAGGGCCTTCGGCGCCCTTGGCGCCTTTTCGGTTTTTTCCGCCTCCTGCAGGGGCTGCTCTTGCTCGCGGGTCATTCGGCATTCCCCCCAAACAAGGCAAGGTCTATGTTTTTGGCAATTACCAGCCCGCCGTAGGGCGAAGGGTGCAGCCCGTCGGGCAGGGCGCAGCCCTCCTTCATGCCGTGCTTGCCGTCGGTGCGGCGCAAAATGGCGTCAAAATCCAGTATGGCGTCAAAGGCGGGGCTTTGGCGCAGCCATTCGTTCATCTGCTGGCGCAGCAGCTCGCGCTCTTGGGTAAAGGGCACAATAAGGGCGCGGGGCGGCAGGGTGGCGGCATACACCTTTACCCCGCGGCGGCGCAAAAGGGCGGCCAGCTGCTCCATGCCTTCGGCGTATTGGCGGGGAAAAACAAGCTCCGCCTCGGGCACATTGGGGCCGCCGGGCTGGCCAATGTCGTTGGTGCCAATTTCAAGAATGGCGTGGGTAAGGCCGTGCAGGGCCAACACGTCCCTCTCAAAGCGGCGCAGGCCCGCCTGCCCCAAATGCAGCGCCGCGCTTGGCGCGTCGTGCAGCAGGCGGTTGCCGCTGATGCCAAGGTTGCACAGGTTTATTTCGCCGGGCCAGGTTCGGTGCAGCAGCTTTTCCAGCGGCACCGTCCAGTTGCCCTGCTGGGTTATGGAATCGCCGAAGCAGGCCACCATACGGGCCGGTTTTTGGCAGTGGGCCACAATTTCGCACACGGTGGTGGCGTTCACCGTCATATCGCTCATGGTAACGGTGCGGGCAAAGCGGCTTACAAGGCCGGGGCCGGGCAGGGTGGCCTCCACCGAATAGTTGCCCGGCTTGCTGCGAAAGGCGGTGTTGCTTACCCAGTTGCCGCTGGTAATTTTTTCCTCGCCGGGGTAGTAAATGTTCAGGGCAAAAAAACAGCCCGGGTGCAGGGCAAAGCGCACCGTGTCGCTCAGCAGCTGCTGCCCCGGCGCAAGGGTAAATTGCAGCACGCCCCCCATGGTAAGGGGAACAAGGGTGTCTATTTGCAGGGTGCCGTGCTCGTCGCACAGGGCAATGCTGGCGGCCCCTATGGTAATGGGCCCCTCGCCGCAAAAATTGGCAAAGCGCACGTCCAGCGCAAAGGCGGCCACGTTGGCCTCCACCACAAGGCGCAGGGTGCGCCCGCTGTTGTTAAAGGGTTGGGCCTTCAAATCGGTTTGCGCCATGGCAAAAACAGAATGCAAAAATTCCCGGTTCAAGCATGTCCCTCTTTCCGTCTTATATAGGTTGGCGGTGTCGGTACAGCGCCCGCGGCCGGCACACCCCGCCCGCAGGCCCAAAGCCGCACAATGGCTGCTTTGGGTTATTATACCATAAATTCCGGGCGCGCACCCCGGGCAAAGAAAAATCACATGATTTTGCCATAAGGTTTTCACAATTTAAAGCTACAATAAAAACAAATAAATG
>JBKEBR010000353.1:0-2192 GCA_047973285.1 Oscillospiraceae bacterium
CGCAGGGAATTGCGGCTTTTAGTTCTTCCAGCGCAATTCCACAGGTGCCGGAAATAGCACCCCCCAAGGCATTAATTTCGTCCACAATATATTGAGGAACAGTGGAAGAACCATGGCTTACCAATACCCCGAAAATTCTTTCGTGCAGCAGGCATTCCTTTATAGCAATGGGAATTTCCCGCCGTAATTTCACGTTTTTTCCTTTATTGGCGCCGTGCATGGTGCCATAGCTGATGGCGAGGCAGTCTACCTTCGTTTTTTTGAAAAAGTCCACCGCATCCAGCGGGTTTGTATAGGTAGAGGTTTCGCTGAATACGTGGTCTTCCACCCCGGCCAAAACACCAAGCTCTCCTTCCACCGTAACGCCGCGCACATGCGCATACTTTACAACTTCGCGGGTTAACTCTACATTTTCTTTGTAAGGAAGCGAAGAGCCATCAATCATTACGCTGGTGTACCCACCGGCAATTGCCGCTTTTACACTTTCAAAATCTCTTCCATGGTCGAGGTGTAACACAACAGGCACAGCGCTTTCGGCACCATATTTTTTCACGGCGGCACCAATGTTTCGCGCGCCCTTTATTTTATCCTCCAGCGTTGCCTGGGCAAAGTTGGCGCAGCCCCCCATAAACCCATTCGCAAGGTCTGCCCCTTGCAGTATTGCTGCCGCCCGGAACTGCTCATGTACCTCTATAACGGCCTTGGCCTGGCAAACTGCATTTACATTAAACGCCCCTTGCGCATATCCGTGGCGCGCTGTTGCCTCTAGCAGCGGCCGAAGTGGTTGTATTGCCATATTGTTTACTCCTCTGCATTGTAAAATTTGTATTCCGCATATACGCCTGAAGAATTGCGCTTTTCACCTTCCTGCCGGTGAAAAGCTTTTGCTGCTGAATAAGGGCCGGCGCATGGTGCTGTGTATTTAAAAAACCAGAATGTATACCCCTATACCCAGCAGCAGTGTGTATGAGGAAACCAGAAAGATTTTGGAGCTTACCCGCCGGTATAACAAATACCCCACCACCATGCCTAACAGCAACGCCGGAAATAAAACAAGGGACATTTTGAAAAACTCTCGCGTGTAAATTCCGGCTTGCCAGTGTTCTATTGCCAGCAGAATATTAAGCGGTACCCATGCTGCGTTAATGGTTGCCCGAAAAGCCTCTTTTTGCTTAAGCCGGCTCATCAGGTAAACAACCAGCAGCGGCCCACCCGAGGCGAAAAAATGATGAATAACCCCGGCGCACAGCAAAAGCAAAATGTCTACGCCGGGAGAAAAAGGCTTTTGCTCTTTGCGAAGGGCCAGCACCCCGACGGATACCAGAATAAAGCAGCCATACAGCTTGTACAGCAAGGTAAAGCTGAGGTAGGACTGCACAAGTGCCCCCAATAAAATACCCAGGCTCATAAAAACAACAATTTTTGCCAGATATTCCCAACGGATATACGCACGTTCTTTACAGGCGATAAAAAGGCTGAGTGGCAACCCCAAAAGATTTACTTGCCCTGCCGCCAAATTTTTGCCTACCAACAGCATGGCAAAGGGAACGGTTAATATGCCGCCACCAAACCCGGTTATGGTTTGAATGGCATTGGTTACAAAGAAAAGTAATACAAATAGAATTTTGCGGGTAACACTTTCCATTGCCTTGCCTTTCAAAACAAAAATGAAGCGGTAAGCCGTTTTTATGGCCGCAAAGAAGCAAAACGGCGAAGCGGGCCCCCCATTAAGGGCCGGCACCAGTTGCAAAATTCCGGCGTAACATCATTGCCCCCACCGCTTATATATTCAGCAGGCAACAACCTTTCTTCCAGCATTACCTTTTCGATGGGGATAAGCACCGGCTTCACTGCATAAACAGCACCTGGCCGGCGCTCAAACCCCACCATAACACCCGTTTGCCCTTCAATTGCGGCTTCTACAGCGGTTTTTCCCGCCAAAATTGCTTCCTGCCGATCGGTATCAGACTGAAAGGCAATAGAGGCCCTGCCGCACAGGCCGGGTTTTTCACTTCGCGCCTTAATGCCCAAATTTTTAATTACCAAATTTGCCAGGTGAGCGCTCACATCACCATAATAAACGGCCCGGTCCATTTTGAAGATGGGCGCAACAATTGGCTTTCCGTCTTTGTTTTTCAGCCCTTCGCTCACCACCACCACAATGCCTTTTTTTTGCCGGTGCAGCCGCTCAA
>JBKEBR010000354.1:0-1812 GCA_047973285.1 Oscillospiraceae bacterium
ATGAACATCTCCCTGTCTTCCCGGGTGGCAAAGCCAAACAGGGAAACATCGTTTTCACTGACATTCATATTGGTGTACAGGGTGCCCTCTTCCCCTACGGCGGGCAGCGCCCCTGCCGCCGTGGCGGGTATGCCCACAAGGTAGCCCACCCCGCCGCTCTGCACCACCACCTCGGCCGGGGTTTTTTCCACTATTTTTCCGGTAAAGCTGTAAATCATGCGTAAACCTCCGCGCTATGGCCCGCCGGCTGCTTTTAAAGCAAAAAATTGAAACAAAATACAAAACAAGCGCCCGGCAAAGCGCCCGCTGCGGGGCCGCGGCGAAACCGCCAAAAGGCGGGCCCGGGTATTGAAATTGTTTATACGGTACCGCTGCAAAATAAGGCGACGCCAAATTGCCGCACCGCCCCTGCCACAGGGCCAAGGGCGGGCGCAGGCAGCCTAATAATACCCCATTTGCTGGCGCCTGGTTTCTGTTTTGCCAAAGCGCAGGCTGCGGGCCGAATGCAGGTGGCAAATGGCCAGGGCAAGGGCGTCGGCGGCATCGTCGGGCTTTGGAACGGCTTTTAATTGAAGCAAACGGCGGGTCATCTCCTGCACCTGGCGCTTGGTGGCCTTGCCGTACCCCGCCACGCTTTGCTTTACCTGCAGGGGGGTGTATTCAAAAACAGGCACGGCGGCCTGTTTTGCCGCCAGCAGAATAACGCCGCGGGCCTCGGCCACCGCAATAACGGTTTTTTGGTTGCTGGTGTAAAACAAGCTTTCAATGGCCATAACCTGTGGCTGAAAGGTTGCCAGAATTTCCTGCATATCGGTATAAATTTCAACCAGGCGGTCTTCAAAGGCGGTGTGCGCCTCTGTGGTAATGGCCCCAAAGGTTACCGGCGCAAGGTTTTGCCCCTCGCCCTCCACAAGGCCGTAGCCCACAATGGCATAGCCGGGGTCCAGCCCCAAAACGCGCATAAAACCCCTCCCTATGCCGCAAAACAGATGTATGGTTATTGTTTAGTATAGCATAAACGGGCGGCAGCCACAACATTGCCGGGGCCGCCCGGCGCGCCGGCGCAAGCGGCCTGTTGTTTGAAACCCCTTGCAATTTTGCCCCCTATATATTATAGTAAATAGGCAGCAAAACGAGCAAAACAGGGAAGCTTAGCTCAGCTGGTAGAGCATCTGCTTGACGTGCAGAGGGTCAGGGATTCGAGTTCCTGAGCTTCCACCACAAATAAACCGCTCTGCAGCGCCAAAATTTGGGTGCTTTGGGGTGGTTTTTTGTATACTGTACTTTTGCTCTACTTTATTTTGCCACCCGTTTTGTGGCCGCCAAACGGGAAGAACCCTAAAATGATAACAGCGCTTGCCAGCCGGGGCGCTGTTTGTTCCATATTTTGGCGCGGTTAAACTGCCCGCGAGATTACATACCCAAAGCAACCATTAGGGAGATACGATGAGCAAGCTTGAAAAATACCAAACTCTTATTATTTTTGCGGCTATGCCGCTTGGCCTTCTGTTGGGGCAAATTGCGGTGGCAGAACAATACGCCGGTTATTTTGTAACGCCATTTCTGTTTGTTATGCTGTTCGGCTCTTTTTTAAACATTCCATTAAAAGATTACCGGAAAGCCTTTTCCAATGTACGGTTCTCGGTGGCAACTATTTTGATTAACTTTATTTGGACCCCGGTATTGGTATGGCTTTTGGGAAAAGTGTTCCTATCCCACTCTTTAATTATGCAGCTTGGCTTTATTATGCTCATGGTTACGCCCTGCACAGACTGGTATCTTATATTTACCTCGGCCTGGTGGTGGTGGTGG
>JBKEBR010000355.1:0-1942 GCA_047973285.1 Oscillospiraceae bacterium
TGTTGGGCGTTTTCTTGCTACGGACGTAAAGTAGAAAAAGCTGTTGAACTACGAAAAAAAGGGACACCGATTATAATTGTGAATGAACTTGATTTTTGGGATGAATTGAATTGATGCCAGGATAAACGGGGGAAGTAAATTAATGAAAACGGGCGCAGCTTATGCCAGATACAGCACGGACAAGCAATGCAGTATAGAGGTGCAGTTTGCTTTAATTGAGAAGTTTTGCGCCGATAAAGGCATTGTATTGCCCGAGCATTACAAATACGAGGATGAAGCACTTACGGGCATGCGCAAAACAAAGCGCAAGGGTTTCCGCGATTTGGTGGCCGCAGCCGAGGTGGGAGAGTTTGAGGTTATTGTGCTGTACGACCTTACGCGCGGCGCGCGTGATGTTGTGGATTGGTTTCAGTTCCGCAAAGATATGAAGCGCGTAGGGGTTGAGGTACTTACAGTAATGGACCGCCTCGGCGACCTGGACAACCCCAGCAACTTTTTAACAGAGTTGCTTACTGTGGGGATAGGGCAGCACCATGTACTCTCGTCTCGCATTAAAAGCATGGATAAAATAGACATGATGGCCAAAGAGGGCAAGTTTAACGGCGGGTATGCCCCATATGGCTATATTGTTGAAAATAGACAATATTTAATTAACGAGGAAGAAGCCGAGCACGTGCGGCTCATATTTTCTATGTATGCTGCCGGTAAGAGCTATGTTGATATACTCAACGCGCTACCGCCTGGCCTGTGCGGAAAGCGTGGCCGTCCACTTGGCAAAAACTCTCTGCACGAAATGCTTAAAAATGAGCGGTATGTAGGCCGCTATAGTTGGAACAGGAGAAAGCAAAAGTATTTTGGAGAGTGGGCCGGGGGAGAGGAAAGCGAACGGGCTGTTATTATAGAGGACGGCATGCCCGCTATTATAGACTTTGATACATGGGAGAAAGTGAGGAAACGCATGCAGGAGAATAAGAAGAATAAAACAAATCACAGCAAGCGCGATTATTTGCTTTCGGGACTTATTCGGTGCGGCCACTGTGGGGCGGCATGGATTGGTGTAACAACAACCAATAAAAAAGGGTATGAGTATTCTTTTTATACTTGCGGCAACAAGTACCGCACACGTACCTGCAAAGCGAAAAATCTGCCGGCTGTCGAAATAGAAACGGTAATCCGTGGGCTGATGCGTAACTCTGTGCTTGATGGCACCATGATAGAGGACACAGCCGACGCTATTCTTGCGGCCGGCGGCAAACGTAACCGCCCGGCCGACGAGGCTTTTATAAAAAATGAAATTGCCGAAATAGAACGAAAACTGGAAAATGGCAAAAATTTTATTTTGAATGGCGGGCAGGGGCTTGAAACTATGCACGCCGCTATGTGTGAGCTCGAAACAAAAAAGAGGCTTCTCGAGGAGAAGCTCAAAGCATTAAAGCCAAAGGCCGCCGTAACCCGCGAATATTTAATAAAAGAGCTTTCGCGCGATATAGATGCTTTGAAAGAGGACCCCGCTTTTATAAAAGATATTGTGCGCAAGTATATTGTTGAGATTGTTGTTACTGATACGCACTTTCAAATTTTTAGTACAGCCGACCTTACAATGCGCATGGTAGTGCCGGAAGATTGGAAAGTTATAAATAAAAATACCGCCGACACGGATGTCGACGGTTTTGCGTGCTCTTTAAGCACGGATGGTTGCGGGGGCCGGATTTGAACCGACGACCTTCGGGTTATGAGCCCGACGAGCTACCGGACTGCTCCACCCCGCGATATGGAGTTGAAATCACCTTTAAAAGAGCTTAATAGGTTTTTTAAGGTGCCTAAATAGAATAGCACAGACGGCATGAAAAGTCAAACTTTATTCTTGAAAAAGTGAAATAAAATATTGCATTTGAAATTTAGGTTTTAAAATAATCAATGTACAAACGAATTTTAAAAAGAA
>JBKEBR010000356.1:0-3915 GCA_047973285.1 Oscillospiraceae bacterium
AAAGGCAGAAGGCTGTTTTTGTTTTTTTGCTTTTGCCCGCGCCGGGCCACTTTTCAGCCGGGCGGGCCGTGCCGCCTTGTGCCTGTTTGTTTTAGGCCCCGCTTTTCCTTTTTATAAGGGCAGGCGGGGTTTTGCCGTTGCAAGCCAAACCCGCACGTTGCCGCCTGTGCACCGGAGCTTGCACAAATACCGGGAAGGCACGGCGCATTGCTGTGCGGCGCTGGCATGGGGCATACACCCTGCGTGCCAACTACGCCAAAAGCCGAGAAGTTTCCCAGGTGCACAACATTCGTATTTTTTACGCCGCCGCATTTAAAAACTATGCCAAAAGCCGAAAACCTTCCCGGGTGCCTTGTTTGCAGGCCGCCGTTTGCGGCGGTTGTGCCCGGCAAACGGGGTGGCAAATAAGCCTGTGGCAGCCGCCGCTATGCTTTGTGCCGCCCCGAATGCAAAGCAAACCTGCACCCGACGCACCCATGGTATTTTTATAAAGGCCACAGCTACACAAAAGGCCCGGCATATTGCCGGGCCTTTTGCCCCTTTGCCGCAAGGCGAAAGGATCGCTGCTATTCTTTTATACCGGCAAAGACTTTGCCACATAGTCTACATGGGCGGCATCAATGCCCTGCTGCTTTTCATTGCGTTTTTCAAAAAACTTGGGCGCAACCTGCGGGAACATGGCATAGGTAAGCACATCCTCCGGCTGCTGGGCCCACTTTTCTGCCTCTTTGGCAAGCTTGTCCAGCTCGGGGGCCAAATCGTCGGCGGGGCGCTTGGTAATGGGCGCGTCATCGCCCAAAATCTTTTTGGTGAATTCAGCGCTGATGGGCGCCGGGGTTTTGCCATAATCGCCATGCACAAGGCCGCGGAACTCTTTGCTCACCATTTTGTACCGCTCGCCGGTGATAACGTTGAGGGTGGCCTGGGTGCCCACAATTTGGCTGGTGGGGGTTACCAGGGGCGGGTAGCCGGAATCTTCCCTTACGCGGGGAATTTCGCGCAGCACATCCTCCAACTGGTTCTCTTTGCCCGCGTCCTTCAGCTGCTTTAACAGGTTGGAAAGCATGCCGCCGGGCACCTGGTACAGCAGGGTGTTGGCGTCTACCCCCAGCATTTTGGGGCTAAGCAGGCCGTTGGCCAGCCATTTTTCGCGCAGGGTGGAAAAATAAGCGCGCACCACATCCAGCTTTTTAAGGTCGAGGCCGGTGTCGTAATCGGTACCGGCAAGGGCCGCCACCAAGCTTTCGGTGGGCATGTGGCTGGCGCCAAGGGACACAGGGCTGATGGCGGTATCCACAATATCGGCCCCGGCCTCAATGCCCTTTAAAATGGCCATAGAGGCAAGCCCGGAGGTGTAGTGGGAGTGAAGGTCTACCGGGATAGAAACGGTTTCTTTCAGCGCCTTTACCAGCTCGTAGCTGGAGGAGGGGGTTAAAAGGCCCGCCATATCTTTAATGCAGATGGAGTCGGCCCCCATGTTTTCAAGCACTTTCGCATAGCTCGCGAAATATTCGTTGTTGTGCACCGGGCTTAAGGTGTAGGAAATGCAGCCCTGCACATGGGCGTTTTCTTTTTTGGAGGCCTTGATGGCGGTTTCCAGGTTTCTGGGGTCGTTCAAAGCGTCGAAAATACGCAAAATATCAATGCCGTTGGCAACGCTTTTCTGCACAAAGTATTCCACCACGTCATCGGCATAGTGGCGGTAGCCAAGCATGTTCTGCCCGCGGAACAGCATTTGCAGCTTGGTATTGGGGCAGGCCGCGCGAATAATGCGCAGGCGGTCCCACGGGTCTTCATCCAGAAAACGGATGCAGGCGTCGAAGGTTGCGCCGCCCCAGCATTCCAGGGAATAGTAGCCCACCTCGTCCATTGCGGGCAAAATAGGGCGCATTTCATCAATGGTCATACGGGTGGCAATCAGCGATTGATGCGCGTCGCGCAGCGCCACCTCGGTTACTTTAATCGGTTTTTTGGGCAAATTTTTCACCTCGTTTTGTATGGGCGGGCATTTGGGTGCGCGCCGGTTATGCCCCTGCCTTGCAGGCAACGGCGTTAATTCAGGGTAAGGAATACGTCCCCTGCATTTACCACATCGCCTTTGGCGCAGTTCACGGTGGCCACAACGCCATCCTGCGGGGCAACCACTTCATTTTCCATTTTCATGGCTTCCATAATAACAACCACTTGGCCAGATTTAACGGCCTGCCCCACGGCAACCTTTATATCCAGCACGTTGCCGGGCATGGGGGCGGAAATAACAACCGAGCCTGCGGGCCCGGCGGCGGCAGGGGCGGCGGCTGGTGCTGCCGGTGCGGCAGGTGTGGCGGCGGCAGCCGGGGCGGCCACAGGGGCCGGGGCAGCAGCGGCAGGGGCGGCCACAGAGGCAGCGGGGGCGCCGGCGCCCTCTTCTACCATAACATCATAAGGGGTTCCGTTTACCGTAATGGTGTAGCGCTTCATATTGTACCCTCCAACTATAATTTAACGTATCAACATTTAACAAGCGGGTGTATTACAAGGGCATGTTGCCATGCTTTTTGGGCAGGCGGCGGGCGCGCTTAGAGGCAAGAATGCCCAGCGCGTTTGCCACGGTGGCCCGCAGGGCTTCGGGGGCTGCCACAAAATCGGCCAGGCCGTTTTGAAGGGCCGCTTCGGCGCTTGCCTGCCGGGCTTCATACTCGCGGGCAAGGGCCGCCGTTTCAGCGGCAACAGGCTTGCCGCTCTCTTCAATTTGCTGGCGGTACAGCACCGAAACAACCGCAGTGGGCTCGGCCGGGGCAATAACAGCCCCTTCCATTGCCACCGTAAGGTCGGCGCTGGAAAAAGCGGTGTAAGCGGTGCCAACCGCCTTGCCGGTGTATACGGCCACCTTGGCGGTGGTGGCGTCGGCATAGGTGGAAACAAGGCGCGCCGCGGCGCGAATGCCGCCCGCAACGTCGCCGCTGCTGCTTTGGGCAAAGCCCTCTGTGTTTACAAGGGTAACCACCGGAACGCTGAACGCGTCGCACAGGCGCACAAAGCGGGCCGCCTTTTCGGCGCTGGCGCGGCAAATGGTTTTGCCGGGGCCAGCGGTTGCCACAAACCCGGCCACATTGCCCTCTACGGTGGCAAACACGGTGGAAACAGCGCTGCCAAACCCGGCAAACACCTCTTGCTGGCTGCCGGAATCCGCCAGGGCGGCAATGGCCTTTTCGGCGGTATAGGCGGCGGTGTCTACCGCTGCTGCGGGCTCGTCGTACTCGAATTCACCCGGCAGCGAAAGGTTGTTGGAGGGCAGCAGGGCCACAAGCTTTGCAGCCTTGGCAACCGCGTCTTCAACATCCTCCGCCACAAGGGCGGCAATACCTGCTTTGGCGGCAAATTCCGCCGTACCGGCATTTTCAAGCTTATCTCCCCCGGCTTCAGCCAAAAAAGGCGAAGAGAGGAAAAATTGCGCGTCTTTGGCCACAATGCACAAATCGGCACTGGCGGCGGCCAACGCGGCCGAGGCGCCGCAAACCCCCACAACCACCGAAATTTGCGGCACCACGCCGGACACCGCCGCAATGGCGGCATTCCACGTGGCGGCGGCCGCCACGGCCGCCTGGCCCTCTTCCAGCTTAGCACCCTTGGTGTTGTAAAAAGGTACCACAGGGTTGCCGGTTTTGGCGGCAAGCTCCAGGGTGCGGCAGGCAACGCCCGTATCGGCCGCATAAAGGGCTTCCCCGCTTTGCAGCACGGAATACACCGGCTGCCCGCCTACAAACCCGTACGCCGCGGTTACCGCGCCTTGCTGCTGCGAAAAAAGCAGCGTATATGCCGCTTCGTCGTAAAAAGAGCCAAGAACCTTTGCCCCACTGATTGTTTCAGTGGCCATTTACAACCCTCCAGTTTAGATAATATGGTTATCGTGTATATTTTTCCACAATGTTTTGG
>JBKEBR010000357.1:0-3932 GCA_047973285.1 Oscillospiraceae bacterium
ATGAATTTATCCGGGCCATGCCGCAGGGCTATGATACGGTGCTGGAGGAGGATGGAACGCATTTGTCGGGCGGCGAGCAGCAGCGCATCTCCATTGCCAGAGCAATTTTAAAAAACGCCCCGGTCATTATTCTGGATGAAGCCACCGCATATGCCGACGCGGAAAATGAAGCGAAAATTCAGGATGCGTTTTCCGCCCTCACCCGCGGCAAAACGGTTTTGGTTATAGCGCACCGGCTTTCCACCATTACAGGCGCCGATACAATTTTGGTGGTGGAAAACGGTTGTTTGAAAGAAGAGGGCAAGCACAATGAATTAATACAAAAACAGGGCTTGTACAGCAGGCTTTACGGGGCGTACTCAAAATCGCAGGCGTGGGCCCTGAAACGGGAAACAGAGGAGGTGCAGGCATGAAAAAGTGGCTCACCACCATTTGCGGCCATGCGCCGGGCGTCCCTGTTCCGCGGCGAAGGTTTTCGGTTGAAAAGTATGCTGCTGCATCCGGTAAGAAGCGTTCAATATTATCTGCTGCCCTTTGTATCGCGCCTTTCTTGCCTGTCCGACGATTTGGCCGCGGCGCTTTCTGCAAGAGGTGTGGGAATGGCCGGCAGCGCTGCAACCAGCGTGCGGGACTTGCGGGCCAAGGCAAGGGACTATGTGGCGCTGGCGCTGTTGCCCTGTTTTTATGGCGCACTGCTGCTGTGGAGGTATTTGTGAAACTGGAAGACCTATCGTTTTGGTATGAGGGGCAGAAAAAGGCCACGCTGCAAACCATCAACCTGGAAATACAAGCAGGGGAATTTGTGCTGCTGTGTGGCGGCAGCGGTTGTGGAAAAACCACCTTAACCCGTGTTTTGAACGGGCTGTGCCCCGAATTTTATCCCGGAAAGCTGAAAGGGAAATACACCTTTGGCGGCAAGGATATGACCGGCCTGCCCATTAAAGAAAAATCACTGCGGCTTGGCAGCGTTTTTCAAGACCCGGAAACCCAGTTTTTTACCACCAAAGGCTATGACGAAATTGTGCTGGGGGCAGAGTAGCGCGCCCTTCCGCCCAACATTATTCTGGAAAAGCTGGGCGAGTTGAACCGGCTGCTGCAGCTGGAAAGTTTGTATGAAAAAAGCCTGTTTGCCATGTCGTCGGGGGAAAAACAAAAAATCGCCATTGCGTCGGTGTGCCTGCTTTCGCCCGAGGTGCTGGTGCTGGACGAGCCTTCCGCCAATCTGGATTCGGAAAGCATTCTGAAACTGGGGGAGATTCTGGCAAAGCTGAAAGAGCTGGGTGTTACTATCGTTCTGTCGGAGCATCGCTTTCACTATGTGAAAAACAGCTTTGACAGGGCCGTCTATATGGTTGAGGGAAAGATACAAACGGTTTTCACCCGCGCGGAAATTTTGGCCGTGGGGGAGGAAGTGCTGCTCGGCATGGGCCTGCGCTCTTTTGAAGAGCCAACGCTGCGGCTTGCGCTTAAGCCGCCGGCAGCAAAGGGCAATTTTTGCGAGACAAAAAACCTTCACTTTGCTTATGGGGCCGTTTCAATGGTTCAAAATGTGAACCTGAAAATTCCCCGTGCAACGGTAACAGCAATTCTGGGAGAAAACGGCAGGGGAAAAACCACCCTTTTGCGCATTCTTGCGGGCTTATACAAACCCGTGTCGGGCAAGATTTTCTTTGACGGAAAAGCCCTCTCCAAAAGAGGGCGGGTCAGGCAATCGTTTTTGCTGGAGCAAAATGGGAACAACCAGCTTTTTTCAAACCAGGTGGAAAAGGAATTTTTGATTGATGTTCCCGCGCAGAGTATCCAAAAAATACACAGCCTCCTTGCCGAACTGGACCTTTTACACAAGAAGCACGCCCACCCGCTTTCTCTTTCCGGCGGGCAAAAGCAGCGCCTTTTGGTTGGCATCAGCGCACTTTCGGGCAAAAAGCTGCTGTTGCTGGATGAGCCCACCAGTGGGCTGGACGCCATGAACATGCACCGGATATCTGCATTGCTGCGGCATAATGCGGAAAAAGGGCAAACCATTGTGGTGGTTACCCACGACATAGAATTTATAAATAAAACGGCGGACTATATCATCCGGCTGTAGGCAGGCTATATTGAATTGAAGTTGGGCGGGTTGCCGGCACGCTGCCGGTAGCCGCACCTGCCGTGTCAAAGGAGAAATGAATGAAAAACAAAGGGCCTACCCCCAAAGCCGGCATTCCTCGCCTGATGGAACTGGCCGGAAGCCGCAAGAGGCAGCTTGCCGGTGCCTGTGTACTAAGCGTGTTGACCGCCATAGCCCGCCTTGTGCCTTTTTTTGCCATTTATGGTTTGCTGCAACAAATTGTAATACACTACCATAATTTGTCCTCTATTCATACCTCCACCGTTGTTTGGCTGGTGGGTATTACTGCGGTGGCGGCTGCGGCCTATGCAATTTTCGGTTTTGCCGGCAGCAGCCTTTCCCACCGGGCTGCCTACAATATCCTGTACGAGCTGCGGGTGCAGCTTATGGAAAAACTTTCCAGGCTTCCGGCGGGGTATTTTACAGGCACCACGCAGGGCGCATTGAAAAAAGTGGTGCAAGACGATGTGGAAAAAATAGAGGAGTTTATCGCCCATAATATTGCAGATACGGTCTCTGCCATTGCCCTGCCGGTTTTTACCGTGGACTACCTGTTCATTATGGATTGGCGGCTGGCGCTGTGCACCATTTTTCCGCTTGCCATTTGTATTGTCATCCTGTCTGCCGGTTTAAAAAACCCCAAGGGCACAAAAATTCAGCGGGAGATGCACGAAACCAGAAAAAACATGAACAGCACCATTGTAGAGTATGTGCACGGCATGCCGGTTATTAAGGTATTCAACCGCAACCTGTTGGCCTTTGCGCGTTTGGGGCAAAGCATTGATGCCTCCGCTGCTGCCGTAAAAAGCGCCGCTCGCTTTTTTGCACCCCGTATGGGGGCGTATTTTACCGCTATGGGTGCGCAGTTGCTGTTTATTTTGCCGGCAGGCCTGCTTATTGGGTTGAACGCAGGTTCGTATACCGATTTTTTGCCTTTGCTGCTGTTGTTTTTTTTGGTGGGGGCGGGTCTTAAGGAACCCTTAGAGAACATGATGAACCTGGTGCTCTCTACAAAAAACATCTCCATCGGTGTGGCGCGCATCGATAAAATATTGGCTGAAAAAGAAATAGCTGTTCCAACAAACCCCGTGCTGCCAAAAAATTACGACATCAGCTTTGAAAATGTTCGGTTTTCTTACAGCGAAAGCGGCCCTGCGGCGGTTGACGGCGTCAGCTTTGCTCTGCGCCAAAACACCATCACCGGCCTTGTGGGGCCGTCGGGCGGCGGTAAATCTACCGTGGCGCAATTGTTGCTGCATTTTTACGAGCCCAGCTCCGGCCGCATTGCCATTGGGGGGGTAAATATTCAAAACATTGCCCCCGGCAAGTTGATGGAATATGTAGGCTATGTGGTTCAAGATTCGGTGCTGTTCAGTGATACGGTGGAGGGCAACATCCGCATGGGGAATAGGGAAGCCTCCCGGTTCGAGGTAGAGCAGGCGGCCAGGGCAGCGGCCATTCACGAGGCAATTGCGGCGCTGCCAAACGGCTACGAAACCGTAATTGGCGAGGACAACGCCTATCTTTCCGGCGGGGAAAAACAGCGCATCGCCATCGCCCGGGTGTTTCTCAAAAACCCGCCCATTATTATACTGGATGAAGCTACCGCCTACGCCGACGCCGAAAATGAAAGTTTAATTCAAAAATCTTTTGCCAAACTTGCCGAGGGAAAAACCGTGCTCATCATTGCCCACCGGCTGAAAACCATCGAAAAGGCCGACCAGATTTTGGTGCTGAACAAGGGGCGCGTTGCGGCATCCGGAACCCACACAAGCCTGCTGGAAAGCAGCGCCGCCTACCGCCAAATGGTGGCTGCCAACGA
>JBKEBR010000358.1:0-1710 GCA_047973285.1 Oscillospiraceae bacterium
TACGGGGCTGCCGGCCCCGCTTCATATTCTGGTTTGCCTTTTGGGAGGGGCGGTGGCAGGCATGGCGTATGCGCTTATTCCCGCCATTCTCAAAGCGTATTTTAGAATTAACGAGGTAGTGGTAACCATTATGATGAACAACATTGCCATTATTTTTACCTCGTATCTTACCAATGGCCCCTTTGCCGACAATGTGGGCTATGCCGCCACCTATGCGGTTGCCGAAACAGCTCAAATTGCCAGAATGAACAGCCGCTACCGGGTGACCTATGCCATATACATTGCCGTTTTTATTTTGTTTTTGGTGTGGGTGCTTATGAAGAAAACCCGGTTGGGGTACGAAATATCGGCCATTGGCAAGCAGAAGGAATTTGCCGATGCCATTGGCATGAAGGTTTACAAAAAAATTATCATTGTTTTTTTAATAGGCGGTGCCATTGCGGGGGTTGCGGGCGCAACCGAAATTATGGGGGTGAATATTCGGTTTACCCCAGGGTGGTCTACAAACCCGGGCCTTGGGTGGGATGGGCAGGCGGTTTGCCTGCTGGCCAACAAAAGCCCCTTCGGAATTTTAATTACCGCCTTTTTGTTTGGCGCCTTTAAATATGGGGGCGTAGCGCTTCAGTCTAAAATGGGCATTTCCCTGGATATTGTCAATATTATTAAAAGCTGCCTTATACTCTTTTTGGTGGCACGGTATATCACGGTAAATTCCCGGATATTTAACCTGTTCAAAACAGATAAAAGCCGGGTTGCGGCAGAGGAGGGTTAAAGCATGGATATGCTGCTCAGCCTGCTTTCCATGACGGTGAAAATGTCTACCCCATATCTGCTTTGCGTAATTGGGGGTGTTTACCCACAGCGGGCAGGGGTGTTCAATATTGCGCTGGACGGCGTTATGAATTTTGGCGCTTTTGCAGGCATTTTATTTACAGTTATAGGCAGCAACCTGTATTTTGGCAGTTTCATGGGTGTGGTTATGAGCGTGCTTATTATTTTGGTATTTGCGCTTTTTACCATTAAGCTTCAGGCCAATGCCATTATTGTAGGTATTGCCATCAACTTTTTGACTTCGGCGCTGCCCCGGTTTATTATGGAATCTTTTTATGGCTCGCGGGGCTCGTTGATTGCCACAGACTATATCAGCCCGTTAAGTATGAAGTTGGATGTGCCAATTCTCAGAAGTATCCCCATTTTGTCGGATATTTTCAACGGGCAAACGCCGCTTACCTATTTTTCTTTTGTATGCGTGGTTGTGCTTACGGTTGTGCTGTATAAAACAAAATTTGGTATTTATACCCGCGTTACGGGGGAAAATGGCGAAGCGGCCCGGGCCATTGGCATTAAAACCGACAGCATTAAGCTTATTGCGCTGCTTATCTCTGCTGTTACCTGTGGGCTGGCCGGTTTAAACCTCTCAGTAGAATCGCTTGGTATGTATACGGCCGATATGTCTGCCTCCAGGGGGTTTATCTGCCTTTCCGCCATTGTGTGCGGGCGGCGCGAGCCTATTCGTTCCTCGTTGTATGCCCTGCTTTTTGGGTTTGCCCGGGCATTGCAGGTTTTTTTAACCACAGTGGTCGATTCTGTAACGGCTTCCCTTATTGGCATTATTCCGTACATTACCATTCTTGTGTAGCTGGTGGTAACCGAGGTTCCCGAAATGCGAAAAAATACCATGAAAATATTCCAAGACTCACCCCGCGTAAA
>JBKEBR010000359.1:0-1569 GCA_047973285.1 Oscillospiraceae bacterium
TGGCCTGCAGGATGTTGCCCGCCTGTCTCATTTTATATGCAGGGACATTGTGCTGGAGGAAAACTGGTTTAAAAAAGATTCGGGCCCGCTGCTTGTGTTCACGGCAGAGGAAAAATACCCGGTGCCCTGCTTGCCCAAAGGGCCCGGCCGCTACGAGGCGCTGGACCCCGAAAGCGGGGCAATGGTTGCGGTTACGGCGGAATACGCCGCCACGCTGGCCCCCCAGGGCTTTATGCTTTACCGCCCTTTTCCCGCCAAAAAAATAACCGTGAAAGACTTGTTTAAATTCGGCATTCAGGGTGTGTATAAGCGCGATATTGCCACCTTTGTTTTGCTTGCGCTGCTGGGCACCTTTATCGGGCTGCTTATTCCCATGATGAACGAGCAATTATACGACCGTTTTATTCCAACCGGCAACGCCTCCGGCCTTGTGCAGGTTTGCTTTGTGGTGCTGGCCTGTGTGGTGGGCAACATGTGTTTTACCATTGTGAAAAACCTTGCAATTTTTCGCAGCATGAACAGCATGGAATACAACGTGCAAAGCGCAACCTACGACCGGCTGTTCAATTTGCCCGAAAGCTTTTTCCGCAAATATGACAGTGCCGAACTGGCCCAGCGCGCAATGGGCGTTGGGTCTATTTACAAACTGGTTTCCAATGTGGCGGCAACCAGCTTGCTGAGCGCCGTATTTTCGCTTATGTACCTTTGGCGCATGTTCAAAAGCTCCAAAGATTTGGCGGTTGCTTCCATTGTTATGCTGCTTGTGGTAATGCTGTTAATTGCGTTTCTTGGCTGGTGGCAAACCCGCTACGAAAAACGCAGGCTGGCCCTGGACGGCAAAATTTCTTCGGTTATGTACCAGCTGCTGAACGGCATTTCCAAAATTCGCATAGCCGGTGTGGAAAACCGCGCCCTTTACGAATATTTACAGCCCTATACCGAAGCAAAATCCATCGATATGCGCAAAGAGCGGCTGTCAATAACGGCCGGCACCGTACGGCTTGCCATGAACACCGTTTTTTCCATGGTGCTGTATTATATCATGGTCAAACGGCAGGCAAACCTCTCCATCGGTTCTTTTATGGGGTTTATGGCGGCGTTTGGCGCCTTTTCCGCCGCCATGCTGGAAATTGTAACCAATTTTTTAAGCGTTAATGCGGTAATTCCCATTTACCAGCGCGCCAAACCCATTTTGCAAACCCTGCCTGAATTGGAAATGGACGCCGTGCTGCCCGGTACCCTCACCGGAGACATAGAAGTAAGCAACGTTTCGTTTGCGTACGACGAAGTCTCTGGCAATGTTTTGAATAACCTCTCCTTCCACATTCGTGCCGGAGAGTATATTGGCGTGGTTGGTTCTTCCGGCAGCGGCAAATCCACCCTGCTGAAACTGCTGCTGGGGTTTGAAAAGCCGGGTACCGGCAAGGTGTTTTACGACGGCAAAGACATTGACAGCATGGACAAGCGCGAGCTGCGCAAGAAATTTGGCGTGGTGCTTCAGGACGGCCAGCTTATTTCGGGCAGCATTTTTGAAAACATTACCATTACCACGCCGGGCACCCCGGTAAA
>JBKEBR010000360.1:0-4034 GCA_047973285.1 Oscillospiraceae bacterium
ACACCATCCGGGCTAAAAGAGTAATAGGTCCACTTTCCCTCTTTGCGGGCGGCTACCACTCCGCTCTCCACCAATATTTTCATATGATGGGAAAGCGTAGACTGCGCAATGTGCAGTTGCTCTAAAAGCACGCAGGCACATTTTTCGCCGCTTTGCAGCAGTTCCAATACCATCAACCGGTTTTCGTCGCAAAAGGCTTTAAACACTTTTGCGCTGTCAGACTAGTTTGAATCCATAGCAGACCTCATATCTAATATTTTCGATGTATTTTATGATAGCACTCATATCGAAAAAAGTCAATGTGTTTTTGAAAAAGAAAAGCGTGTCCTTTATCGACCACACCCATATGTAGGCGGCACAGGAGAAGGCGGTAAAACAAAACAGTTGAAAAAATTCGGCTATGATTGGCCAATATGGCTAAAACCCCATCTGGCGAGCAGATAAGGGTTTTTCTTTTCTTTTTGTTCAAGCAAAGGCAATTCAATTTTTCTTTTTTGTAACGCCGCCGCACTCTTTTCTGGCCGGCTTGTTACCCCGCATACCGAAAAACGCGGC
The DNA here is from genome assembly GCA_047973285.1 of Oscillospiraceae bacterium. Lineage (GTDB taxonomy): Bacteria > Bacillota > Clostridia > Oscillospirales > Ruminococcaceae > JAAYCI01. The sequence continues at coordinate 556 of JBKEBR010000360.1, forward strand.
GGCCAGCCATGTTCATGGTTCTGCTGCACAGAACAGAAAGAACGGCGCTGCTTTTGTGGGTTCTTTTCCGGCCGCCAACCGGCGGCGCCCCGGTATTGCGCCTGCCCGGCGTTCGTTTGCGCAGAAGAATGGTTTAACATGGCTATTTTGCCGCCACAATGCAAACCCGGTATTCACGCTTGCTTTTGGTTTCAGGCAACCTTACCCAAGAGGTGAATTTGGCGATGGGCCCAGCGCAGTAAAGCGCCCGGCCCGCATAAGGGCGCTGGGCAGTATTCCAAATTTTTTTCGGAACGCTTCGGAAAAATGGCTGATGTTTGTGTAGCCCACAGCAAAGGCAGATTGGCTGACGTTATACTCTTCATTTTGCAACAGGTAAAAAGCCTGTTCCATCCTCTGTTCCCTGACAAATTCATAAACGGTTTTGCCATAGTAGGTTTTAAAAGAACGCTTTAACTTGCAGTCGTTCATACGAATCATGCGGGACAATTCCAGCAGCGTTGGCGGAGAGGCCAAGCGCGCCAGCAGCACTTCCCTGGCGTAGGCCAAACACTTTATATCAGCTTTAGACAGGCCCGCCAGGCGGTTTTCGGAACAACCCTCACCGAGCAGTTTTTCTATATTGATAGACAGCAATTCCAGAATATGGCTTTCCAGCAAAAGCAAATTCATGTTATCTGCCGGTTTTGCCAGGCAAGCGCCCAGCTTTTTTACAAGGCCTTCTTCGCGGGCATCGTATTTAAAGTCGCAGCAGTAATAATTGCCCTTTTGAAAAGAGTGAAACCCCGTGCTGCTTTTGCCGCAAACTGCTTCGCAAAACCTGTCGAACGCAGGGGGGCTTACCCAAATAGAGTATAAATGAATTGCTTCACCGCTGTTGTAGGTGGCGTGGCTTGTTACCTGCCCAAGAAAGCCCAATGACGTATGCCCCGGGCGAAATTCCACAGGGGTTTTGTTCACTTCTGCGTACAAAGAATTTTGTTGGTTATAGCTTAACTCAAATACGGGGGCGGTTGTTCCGGCCACCCGTTCTGTTTTATTGGGAAACACGCCGGAGGAAAGTGTAATATGCAAATCCGGGCGTATTGCAATGCTTTTTTTTGCGAAAATATCGGAAGAGGGAAACTTCAATGGCAAATTTGACACAACGCTCAACCCTTACTGTTTCCGCCCGGGGGCAAAAGAAAGCCGCCCAGGGGCAGAATTAATGATGTAGTTCTAGTATAGTATTGTAGTTAGCCTTAGCTAACCTGTCAAGGAATATTTACTCTTCTGCCAGGCCCATTGGCAGGCAAAGTGGCAAAAGGCCCCAACAGGCTTTAAGCTTTTGTGCAATGCTGAACGGTTCGCTAAGTTTTTATTTTTGTTGCAAAGCAATAGAACTATACATTTAGGAGGCCCTACAAGTGAAGAAAAAAACGATTATTCCTATTTTTCTTGTGCTGGCAATGGCACTGTCGGCGTGTTCTTCCGCGGCAGGCACGCCCGGCACAACAGCACAATCTGCTTCAGCCCCGGCATCCACCGTTCAAAGCGGGGAAACAAATACGGTTGAGGATATGAAAGGCACCGTTGAAATTCCCGCCAACCCGCAACGAATTGTAGATGTTTCCGGTTCGGCGGACGAGCTGATAATTTTAGGCATCCCCTTTATCGCCTCGGCCAATACCAGCATGTTTGACGGCGTAACCGTTCCGGAATACCTTCAGGAATATTTTACCGAAAATAATGTGGAAATTGTCGGGAATTATTCAGGCGCCTCGGGAGACCTCAACCTTGAAAAAATTGCGGAATTAAAACCGGATTTGATTATTATGAACATTCGGCATGAAAAAGTATACGAGCAGCTCAAAGCCATTGCCCCCACCGTTATGCTCAGCGACGATATCAATTTTGTTAACTGGCGCGGCCGGTTTGAGCAGCTTGGCGGGTGGTTTGGCAAGGAGGAGGCCGTTGCTGCCTGGCTTGACGGGTATGACGCCAAGGCGGCCGAACTTTCTGAACAGGTAAGCGCGGTGGTTGGCGGCGAAAGCTTTGCGGTTATTGAAGCCAATTCCGTCCATTTTGGCTCTTATTATGTTTACCGCACCGCCGGCCCCGGTGAGCTGATATTTGACGAACTGAAGCTGACGCCTTCTGCGGGTGTACCGGAGGAGGTTTGGGGCGAAGTGGTGGACGCCGAGTATTTCGCAAACATTGACGCAGACCATATTTTTTATTTCAGCGATGATGGCCAGGTTGGCGATACCGCCAGCAACCCCACGTGGCAAAACCTGAAAGCCGTTCAAAACGGAAATGTGTATTATGGCACAAACAGCGAACAATACGACATGGCCTATACACCCAATGGCAAGCTGATTTACATGGAAAAATTGGCGAATGCCATTCTTAACCACACCAATGTTGAATAAAAAAAGGCCGGGAAGCGCTGCAAAGCCTGCGGTGCCCGGCGCACAGTGGATGCGCAAAAAACCATATTATGCTTTGTTCCTTCTGGTGCTGGTTTTCATTTTGCTTTTGTCCATTCTCTTTTCGGTGAGCGTGGGCGTTGCCGGCGGCAGCCCCGCGGCCTTGCTTGCCACGCTGTTCCATTGGGACAGCCCCACTGAAACGGGAAGAATTATAGTAGAAATGCGTATGCCCAGAGCTTTGGCCGCTTGCTTTACAGGAGCGGCCTTTGCGCTTGCCGGGGCGGTGATGCAGGGGGTTACAAGAAACCCGCTGGCAGACTCCGGCCTTTTGGGAATTAATGCGGGGGCGGGTTTTTTTGTTGCGCTTGCCGCCATATTGCTGCCCACCCTTTCCTCTGTTGGAATGATGCTTGCGGCGTTTTTGGGCGGCGCGCTGGCTGTGCTGATGGTTTACGGCTTGGGCATGGGAAAACAAAAGGCCGGCTCCATCCGGCTTATTTTGGCCGGCGCCGCTGTTTCGGCTTTTTTAACCGCGCTGAGCCAGGCTATTACACTCAGCTTTGGGCTGTCTAAGGCTTTGTCATTCTGGACTGCGGGCAGCCTGTCGGGCATTACATGGCCGCGGCTGCTTCTGGCAATTCCGTGGATTATCGGCGCCGGGGCTGTAAGCCTGCTTTTCTCACAAAAGCTGTCGATACTGGCTTTGGGGGAAGAGGGCGCCGCAGGGCTTGGCGTAAATGTGTGGGCGGTGCGGCTTACAGGAATTGCGGCTGTTCTTGTTATGGCGGGCGCAAGCGTTTCCCTGGTGGGGGGCATCTCGTTTTTGGGGCTTATTGTGCCGCATTCGGCCCGGTTGATGGTGGGAACCGACTACCGCAGAATACTGCCTGTATCCGCATTGCTGGGCAGTATATTGCTGGTACTTGCCGATATTGCGGCCCGCACCATTCACGCTCCTTTTGATACGCCCGTTGGCGCGCTGGTGTCGGCCATTGGCGTTCCGGTTTTTCTGGGGTTGACGTACCGGAGGAAGGGAGCGATTGCATGAAGAAAAAAAGCAGGCAAAAG
>JBKEBR010000361.1:0-25326 GCA_047973285.1 Oscillospiraceae bacterium
AAATACCGCCCCCACCGCACTGAATTTTTATGAAAACGCCATAAACGCCGCTGCCCGCTGCATTGCAGAAAACAGCCTTGCCCCCACTGCCGTATGCTTAACCAGCCAGGTGGGCAGCTACCTGATGTACAGCCCGCAGCTGCCGCCCCATAAAATGGCGCTTCGCGGCTGGCAGGCCGCCGCGGCAAGCGACGAAATTGCGCAATTTATGGCCGCCCGCAGCAGCGGGTACTGGCAGCGGGAAATTGGCATGCAGCACCCCATGCTGTGGTCTTACCCCGGCCCGTTTTTGCTGCTGCAAAAGGAACAGGAGGGGGCGCGTTTCCCCTCCTTTGAAAAGCTGCTCAGCATTAAAGACTACCTGTATTACCGGTTTACCGGGCTTTTTTACAGCGACCCCTATACCTGGCGGGGCCTTGCAATGGGGCGGGAACTTGGCTATTCACAGCGTTATCTGCAAGACCTTGGCATCAGCAGTTCCCTGCTGCCCACCTTGGCCGAGCCCGGCAGCGCCCCCGGCGGCCTGCTGCCCGCCCTTGCCCGGCAGCTTGGCCTTGCACCCGGCACCCCGGTGTATTTGGGCTGCAACGATTTTTTCGCAGGCCTGCTGGGCAGCGGGTGCACCGGGCCCGAAGCGGCCTTTGACGTAACCGGCACCTCAGAGCATTTGGGCCTGGTGCAAAGCCGCCCGCAAACGCAGCCGCTTTTAATCAGCGGGCCTTATTTTTCAGGCTACGCCAACTACGGGGTAACCGCCTCCAGCGGAAGCACCCTGCGCTGGGCCGAAACCGTTATGGCAGACCTGCCCGAGGCCCTGCCCCCAAAAGAGCTACCGGTGTTTTTGCCCTATTTAAACGGGGAGCGAACCCCCCTTTACACCCCGGGCGCCAGCGGAACTGTTGTGGGCCTGCGGGAAACCCACACAAGGCAGGACATTGCGGCGGCCGCCGTGTGCGGCGTTGTGTACAGCCTGTACAGCATTTGGAAGCTTTTCCCCGAAGCCGACACGGCGGCGGTGGCCGCGCTGCGGGTTACCGGGGGCGCCACCCGCATTCCGCTTTACAACCAGATAAAAGCAGATTTATTCGGTATTCCGCTGGAAATTCCGGTGCAAAGCGAGGGCTCGGCCTTGGGCGCCGCCATGCTGGCCGCCGTGGGCATGGGCTGGTTTTGCAGCCTGCACGAGGCCGCAAAAGCCTGGCAGCCCACCTGCCGCCTTGTTACACCAAACCCCGGCAGCAGGCAATACCATTTAGAGGCATACGAAAAATATTGCCGGGTAAGCCGGCACATGAGCCCCCTTTTTCAGGCCGGCCAGGGCCCGGCAAACACAACTTGAAAGGATGCGTGCAGCATGGCGGAATGTGTTATTTTTGGCGCCGGAAAAATTGCGAGGGGCTTTCTTGCCCACTTAATTCAGCTCAGCGGCCACCACATTTCTTTTGTGGAAAAATTCCCCGAAATTGTAGACCTTTTAAACAACCGGGGGCAATACGAAATTAACATTTTGGGCGCACCTGAAAAAAACTGCGTAATCCGCAATTTTTCGGCTGTTTGCTCTGACGACAGGGAAGCCGTTTGCGCCCTTGTGGAAAAGGCGGACATTATTTTTACCGCCATGGGCGGAAAAAACCTGGCGGCGGCGGCCCCTGTTTTAACCGCCGGCCTGCACCGGCGGTTTGCCGCCCCCGCGGCCCGGCCCTGCACCATTGTTACCTGCGAAAACTGGAAGGGCCCGGCGGCTTTGCTGCGCGGCGCCATTCTGGAAAACGCGGCAGCCGAAGACGTGCCGCTGCTTGACGCTTTACTGGGGGTTACAGAGGCGGTTATCATGCGCTCTGCCATTGAGCCAACCAAAGAGCAGCTTGCAAAAGACCCCCTTGTGGTAAACGCGCAGGATTTTTGGGACCTGCCCGTGGACAAAGCCGGGGTGGCGGGGCCCCTGCCCTCCATCAAGCACATGCGCCTCATCGATAATTTTGGCGGGTTTTTGGACAAAAAATTTTACACCTACAACGCCGCCAACGGCACCGTTTCTTTTTTGGGCAACCTGCTGGGCTACACCTATATTTCCGATGCCGCCCGGGACCCCTTTATTCTGGAAACCCTGGGCCAGGTGTACAGCGAAACCGCCAGCGCCCTTTCTAAAAAGCTTGGCCTGCCCCTGGAAGACTTGGCTGCCTTCGACAAAACCTCGCTGGCCAAGCTGCAGGACACCAACATTGTAGATTATGTGGAGCGCAACGCCCGCGACCCACTGCGCAAATTGGGCCCGCAAGACCGGCTGATAGGCCCGGCCAAAATGTGCGAGGCCTTTGGCTCGGTGCCAAACGGCCTTGCCACCGCCGCAGCCGCGGCGGTGCATTATAAAAACCCGGCAGACCCTTCGGCGACGGAGCTTGAAGCAATGCTGCTGGCGCACGGCACGCCCTATGTATTGCAGCAGGTGTGCAAGCTGAATGTTGCCGACACGCTGTTTGGGCTGATTTTGGAGAAAGAAAAAGAGCTGTGCGAAAAGGGCTACCTGCCCCAAAAATGAAAGGGAAAGGGTGAGCGCAATGTACCGGCAAGGAACCGCTTTGGCAACCGAAATACAAACCACACAACCGCCCGAAGGCTGCCTCGCCTTTTGGTATTTGGGGCAAACCGGCATTCTTTTTAAAAGCGGCGAAAGCACCGTAGCCGTAGACCCTTATTTAAGCTATTATGTGGACGAACATGTTTCTTTGGAGGAAAAAATTTGGGTGCGCAACTACCCGCCGCCGCTACCCCCGGCAGGCTTGGGCTCAGCCGGCCTTGTGCTGCTTACCCACGCCCATTTAGACCACACCGACCCTGAAACCCTGCGGGGAATATACAAAAACGGCGGGGCCCTGTTTGCGGGGCCGCCCTCTGTAACAGCGGTGCTGTACGGCCTTGGCATTCCCGAAAGCCGCATTGTAACGCTGCGGGCCGGCAAGCCTTTTGTGTGGAAGGGTGTACGGGTGCTTGCCTACGGGGTGGCGCACGACGTGGAGCATTTTGACGAAGAGGGCAATTTTTTGGAGCTGAGCTACCACATCCGTTTTGAAAACGGGCTGAGCGCCTACCACAGCGGAGATTTTTCGGTTACCCCCTCTCTGCTGCAAAAAACCGCGGGCCTTGCCCCCAACATTGCCTTTCTGCCCATTAACGGAACCAATTGGAAACAAACCCAGGCAGACATTATCGGCAACATCAACGCCGCCGAAGCCGCCGACTTTGCCGAGCACCTCAACGCCGATTTAACGGTTCCCGTCCACTTCGATTTATACCCGGTAAACGGCTGCAACCCCGCCCATTTTACAGAGGCCATGTTTTACCGGCATTTTGGGCGCAAACACCACATTATGCAGGTGGGCGAGCGCTTTATTTATATGAAGGGGTGAAAACACAGATGGAAAACGCAGTAATTGTAGGCGCGGGCAAAACCGGGCGCGGTTTTATTGCGCGGCTTTTGCAGGAGGCCGGCATTCCCTTTTCCCTGCAGGACACCGACGAAGCCCTGCTGCAAAAAATAGAAAAATCGAACGGGTTCACCATCCGGTTCTTTTCCGGCCGCGGGCCGGTGGCCATTCCCCCGGTGCCGCTGGCGGCAAGCGGCAGCCCCGCCGCCCAAAGCGCCCTGCAAAAAGCCGCCTATATTTTTGTTTCGGTGGGGGCCAAAAATTTGCCGGCCGCCGCCCGGCAGCTTGGCGCCGCCTTGGCGGGCTTTGGCGGCAAGCCGCGCACCATTTTTTTGTGTGAAAACGCGGTTGCGCCCGCCCCCGAGTTTCGCAGAATTTTTCGCGAGGCGGGCGGCCCCGAGGACACCGGCATTTGCGAGGCAGCGGTGTTTTGCACCACCATTGAAACGGAGCCCGGGGCCGTGAACATTGCCTCCGAGGCTTTTCCCCATTTAATTTACAGCACGCAGGGGGTGGCCGCGCCGCTGCCTGCCGCGCCCCAATTTGCGCCGGAGGAGAATTTCCCCGTTTTGCTCAAACGAAAAATATACACCTACAACGCCTCCAGCGCCATCATTTGTTACCTGGGCTGGGCGCTGGGCCTTTCCTCCTTCGGGCAATCGGCCCATGTGCCGGTTGTGAAAAAAATTCTGGATTCCTTTTACCAATCCATTAACCAGGCCATTTGCAGGGAATACGGCACCAGCCCCAAAGAGCAGGAGGCCTTCTCCCAAATGGCGTGGGAAAAGTTCAGCGATTTGGCCATTGCCGATACCAACCAGCGCAACTGCGCCCAGCCGGAGCGGAAGCTGGCCGCCACCGAGCGAATTGCCGTACCCATTCGGCTGCTGCTTAAACACCGGCTGCCGCTTGCGGGCATGTGCCTTACCGCCGCCGCCGCCATTCGGTACGGCGAGGCTTACACAGAAAACTGGAAAGATTTGTTCCCCGGGATGACGGCGGGCGAAACCTTCGCCCGCCTTGCTGAAATAGACAGCGCGCCGGTGTGCGCCGCTGTGCAAACCGCCTACGACGCGCTATTGCCGCCCATTTCTGAAGCAAATTTGGAAGCGCTTTACCAAACGGTTGGCGCGCAGCCAGCTTTATAGCCCTGCCGCAGCACTGCTTGCCCCTGCTGCCAGCCTCAGTGGCAAGCGGCCCGCCGCCCAACTGGAAAACACCCTTGCCCGCCCCTATTCTGCACCTTCGGGCACTGTATAAAAAAAACGCCTTACCCGCCGAAATAAAAACCCACTGGCCGCAGTTTTGCGGCCGGTGGGTTTTTATTTGTTGCGCCTTATATTAAAGAAGCTTTTCAGCGTTATTTTTATATCATCGCACCCCATTGGGGCGCCGTACAACCCCCCGCCACTCCGCCAAAACCGCCGCCCTGCCTAGAGCTGTTGCAGCTTTTCCAGCACCTCTGCCTTTGTGGGTATAGAGGCCGCGGCCCCCGGGCGGGAAACCGCAATGGCAGAGGCCATAGTGGCCGCCGAAAGCGCCTCTGCCGCTGTTTTGCCCCCCAGATACCAGGTGATAAAGTAGCCGGTAAAGGTATCGCCCGCCGCGGTGGTGTCCACCACCGGCGAATCATAAATGGGCTGAAAGGTGCGCTGGCCACCACTGGCAAAAATGGCGCCGTTTTTGCCAAGGGTCAGCAAAATTTCCGCATGGGGGTATTGCCGGGTTAGCGCAGCTATCATTTTTTCGCCGTCCTTTTCCCCCGAAAGCGCCTCGCCCTCCACCTCGTTCACCACAAAAACATCCACAAATTCCAGCGGGCATTCCAAAATGGCGGGCGTTATGGGCGAAGGGTTCAATATAATGCGCATTCCCCGTTCCTTCGCCTTTTTTATGACGCAGGGCAGGTTGGATATTTCGTTCTGTACCAGCATGGTGTCTCCCCGGCCAAAATTTTGCAGAACCTCGCCGGCATAGGCCGCGTCAATATCCCCGTTGGCCCCCGGGTAAACAATAATGGCGTTCTGCCCGTTTTTGTCTACCTGAATGATGGCATGCCCGGTGGCCTTTTGTGAAGGGGTGGTATAGTCTACCTTTACGCCGTTTTCCTTCATGTGGCTGTAAATGCTTTCCCCGTCGGCGCCAATGCGCCCCGCATGCCAAACGTCTGCCCCCGCCCTGGCCAGGGCAATGCTTTGGTTGTGCCCCTTGCCTCCAAAATATATGGTGTAGCCCAGCGCGCCTGTGGTTTCACCCGGCGTTACAAAATGGTCTACCGTATACACATGGTCCAGGTTTAAAGAGCCAAAGTTTAAAATACGCATTCGTTTTCCTCCTTGTATTGGGCAAATAAAATTGTCCGCAGGCGGGCCGCCGCCTGTTCAAAGCCGCGCCGTACTGGCCCGCACCTTAAGCTGTGGCTCAAACAAAACATCTTTGGGGGGGCGCTGCCTGCGAACCAGGTTAAACAGCTCGCTTATGGCGGTGGCGCCAATTTCTTCCACCGGCTGCCGCACCGTGGTAAGCGGCACGTCCAGCGATTCGCAAAACGGAATATCGTCGAACCCCACCACCGACAAATCCTGCGGAACCTTCAGCCCGTACCGCCGGCAGCCCCGGTACACCCCAATGGCCATCAAATCGTTAAAGCAAAATATTGCCGTTACCTCTTTGCCCAGCAGGTAGGGCAGGTGCTCTTCCCCGCTGGAGGTGCGGTAGTCGCCAATACACACCAGGCTTTCGTCATAGGCAATGCCCGCCTCCCGCAGCGCGTCTTTGTAGCCCATAACACGGTTAAAGCTTACCACATCGGTTTGGGGCCCCGCAATGCAGCCTATGCGGGTGTGCCCCAGCCCCGTTAAGTGCTTTGCCGCAAGGTAGGCCCCCACCCGGTGTTCCACCATAATGGAGCAGGTGTTTTCTATTTCCAGCTTTCTGTCTACCGTTACAAACGGAAGCCCGGTGGCAACAATTTTACTTTTGAGGCGCTCTTCCTCGGGCTGGGTGGTGCGGGCCGCCCGCACCAGCATAATTCCATTTACCCCTTTGGCACACATAAGGTCTATGTACGAAAGGTCGTTTTCGGCGTAGTCGTCGCTGGTGGTGAACATGGTGCCAAAGCCGTATTCCCTTGCCTGTTGTTCCGCCGCGGCACACATGCCCGAAAAAAACATATTCCGAATATCCGGCAGAATAATGCCAAACACCCCGCCGTTTTTACCGGTGTCGTTCATCCGGTGGGCAAACCCCAGCGCGCGGGCGGCATCCCACACTTTTTTTCTGGTTTCCTCGGATATGCGGGAAGGCCGGTCGTTCAGCACCAGCGAAACGGTGGTAATGGAAACCCCCGCCCTGGCCGCAACATCGTGCACCGTTGTTTTCACACCATTTTCCCCCTTTGCTTTTTGCCGGGCCAGTGCCTGAAGCTTTTTAGATAAAATTTTACCAGAAAATTTTCCGCACAAAACGGGGAACATTTTCTATACGCTTTCCATTTTATACAATATCTTATACAAAATCAATACTTGACCATAATTTTTTCTATATATATTGACAAATTAGACGCCATTGTTTATAGTTAAGGCAGCAACGGTAGGTAAAATATTTTACCTACCAGGCAATTCTGTTCTAAGCAACAGGTTTGGGCAGCCGCACAAGGCGGCCGCCCCCAAAAAAGGAGGACACAAATGTTGAAAATGCGTAAGCTTCTTGCACTGTTTTGCGTACTGGCCATGGTGGCTGTAATGGCCGCCTGCGGCGGCAGCACTTCTTCCAGCACACCGCCCGCCGGCAGCGGCAGCACTTCCGCTTCGGCCACGGGCGAACCGTTGAAGGTTGCCCTGCTGCTGAACGGCACCCTAGGCGACAAATCTTTCTTCGACAGCGCCAACAACGGTATGGAAATGGTTAAAAGCCAGCTTTCCAACGTGGAGACCAAGGTTGTTGAAATGACCTACGACGACACCAAATGGGAGCCCGCCCTGCTGGACATTATTGACGAAGGCCACGACATTATTATTACCGGCACCTGGCAGATGCAGGAAATTGTAAGCCGCATTGCCCCCGATTACCCCGACCAGAAATTTATTGTGTACGACACCGCCATGGATTATTCCGGCGGCGAATATGAAAACGTGTATTCCATTGAATACAAGCAGAACGACGGCAGCTTTTTGGCCGGTGCCCTTGCCGCTTCCATGAGCAAAACCGGCCAAATTGGTTTTGTGGGCGGCATGGACAACACCGTTATCTACGACTTTTTGGTGGGCTACATTCAGGGCGCCAAAGCCGTGAACCCCGACGTTCGGGTGGCTTCCAGCTTTGTGGGCAACTTCTCTGACGCCGCCCGCGCCAAAGAGCTTGCCACCAGCCAGTACAACATGGGCGCCGATATTATTTTCAGCTGCGCCTCCACCGCCGGCGACGGCACCATGCAGGCCGGCAAAGAGCTTGGCAAATACATTATTGGCGTAGACAGCGACCAGGCCATGCTGTACATGGAAACCGACCCCACCCTTGCCAACCTCATTCCCACCTCTATGCTGAAACGGGTTGACGTTTCCCTTTTCCAGGCCATTGAAGCCGCCCAGAAGGGCGAACTTGCCTGGGGCACCCGCGTGGCCGTGGGCATTCCCGAAGACTGCGTAGGCCTTGCCGACAACGAAGTGTACCAAACCGTTGTGCCGCAGGAAACCCGCGACTTGATTGACGGCTATATTGAAGAAATTAAAAACGGCAGCGTTACGGTAGATTCCGCCTTTGATATGGAAAATGCCGCCCTGCTGGCCTATGTAGACGGCGCAAAATAACCCGCCCGATACCAATTCCGGCAAAGCAGCAAGCTGGCTTTGCCGGCCCGTGGCGGCAAAAGAATACCGCCACTTGATGGAATGAACCTTGGGGAGGGCGCACGCAAAAAACCGGAAGGCTTTTGTTTGCCCCTCCCCTGCCTTTTTAGAAGGGGTGATGCTTTGGAAACCGCAGTACAAATGAAAAATATTGTTAAGGTTTACCCAAACGGCGTAATGGCCAACGAGGGTGTAAATTTTTCCATTTCCGAAGGGGAAATTCACGCGCTTGTAGGCGAAAACGGCGCGGGCAAAACCACGTTGATGAAAATTTTATTCGGCATTGAGCAGCCAACCGGCGGCACCATAGAGGTTTTTGGCAAAGAGGTTTCCATTCACTCGGTTGCCCAGGCGCTGGGCCTTGGGCTTGGCATGGTGCAGCAGCATTTTATGCTGGTGCCCAGCATGACGGTGGCCGAAAACATTCTGCTTGGCGCCGAGCCCGTAAAGGGCATTGTTTTGAACCGGGGCGAGGCCGAAAGGGTAACCCGCGCGCTGTGCGAAAAATACAGCTTTAACATTGACGTAAACGCCCGCATTGATGATTTGCCGGTGGGCGACAAACAAAAGGTGGAAATTTTAAAGGTGCTGTACCGCCAGGCCAAGGTAATTATTTTAGACGAGCCCACGGCGGTGCTTACCCCCCAGGAAACCGAAGAGCTGTTTAAGCAGCTTATTATTTTGAAAACCCAGGGGCACACCATTGTATTTATAAGCCACAAGCTGCGCGAAATTGAGGCCATTTGCGACAGGGTAACCATTATGCGCAAGGGCACCACCGTAGGGGTTTACAACCTGAGTGAAATTACAACCGAAAAAATTTCGGAATACATGATGGGCCAGGAGGTACAGCTTGGGGTGAACAAAAAGCCCGCCGCCCCCGGCGAGGTTCGACTTTTGGTAGACGGTGTTTCCTATGTGAACGACGAAAACAAAACCGTGGTGGACGGCGTTTCCTTTGGCCTGCGCGCCGGTGAAATACTGGGCGTTGTGGGGGTAGAGGGCAACGGGCAGAAAGAGCTGGTGGATATGATTACCGGCTTTGCGCAGCCGCAGGCGGGGCTTGTTCGCCTGGGCGAAGAAAACATTGCCAAAAAAAGCATTTGCCATATACGGGGCCTTTCCCTTGCCTATATTCCGCAAGAGCGCATGTCTACCGGCATTGCGGCCGATTCTTCGATTACCGAAAACCTCTCTTCGGTTATTTACCGCAAAAAAGAAAACCAGCGCGGCCCGCTTTTGAACTGGAAAAAGCTGGCGGGGCTTGCCAAAAGCAAAATTGCGGAATACACCGTAAAAACCGATTCCGAAAAAACACCTCTCCGCATGCTGTCTGGCGGCAACATTCAAAAGGTGGTGGTGGCCCGCGAATTCATGGACAACCCCAGGGTAATTGTGGCCGACCAGCCCACCCGCGGGGTGGACGTGGGGGCCGCCAGCCTTATTCACAACAAGCTGGTGGAGCTGCGCGACGCAGGCAGCGCCGTGCTTCTTGTTACCTCTGATTTAAGCGAGGTAATGAGCCTTTCCGATTCTATTATTGTAATGTACAACGGCAAAATTTCGGCCTATTTCGCCGATGTTGCAAACCTTGCCGAAAGCGATTTAGGCCTTTACATGCTGGGGGTAAAAACACAGCAGCAAGATGAAATAAGGAGGTGCTGGTATGGCGAAGGTGCGCAGCTGGCTAACCAAGAACTTTGATATTGTACGCCTTGTTATGGCCGTTGCCATTGGCGTTCTTTTTGCCATTGTGGTTATTTTCTTTATTTCCGAAGACCCCGGCAACGCCATAGCCAGGCTGTTTGGCGGGCCGCTGCAAAGCATGCGGCGGTTTGGCAACGTTATTGAGCTTATGATACCCCTTACCTTTGCGGGGCTTTCCATTACCATGATGTTCACCGCAAACCAGTTTAACATGGGCACCGAGGGCGCGTTTTATGCGGGCGGCAGCGTAGCCGCCATGCTGGCGCTCAGCCTTTCGCTGCCCGCGGGCATCAGCCCTGTTGTCTCCATTCTGGCGGGCGGCCTTGTGGGCGGCGTTATTTGCGCCATTTCGGGCTTTTTAAAAATTAAGTGGGGCACCAGCGAGCTGGTTTCCAGCCTGATGCTGAACTACGTGGTATTTTACCTTTTCAAATACATTCTTTTCAACGACCCCTTTAAGGACGCGGGCTCCGGCTTTGTTTCCACCTACAAAATGCCCGAATCCTCGCGGCTTTCGCAGCTTATTCCCGGCACCCGCATTCACACCGGCCTTATTTTAATGGTTTTCATGGTGGTGCTGGTTGCCGTGTACATGAAGAAAACCCGCTGGGGGTTTGCCCTTAAGCTTACCGGCGAAAACCAAACCTTCGCCAAATATTCGGGCGTAAGCGTAAGCATGGTTATTCTTGCCAGCCAGTTTATTGGCGGGGTTATCGGCGGCATGGGCGGCGCCACCCAGGTGCTGGGCATGTACGAGCGCTTTCAGTGGGTAAGCCTACCCGGCTACGGGTTCGACGGGGTTATTGTGGCCATTCTGGCCCGCAAAAACCCCGTGCTGGTGCCCATTGCCGCATTTTTTCTTGCCTATTTGCGCATTGGTAGCGACGTAATGAGCTCTTCCTCCGACGTAACCAACGAGCTTATCTCGATTATTCAAAGCATTATCATTCTGTTTGTGTCGGCCAAGGTATTCCTGGAGGCTTACCGCCAGCGCATGGTAGTAAAGGAGGTGGCCGGCCATGAATGATGCTTTAAGCTATATTTTCAGCTTTACCTTCTTCAGCAGCATTCTGCGGGTTACCACCCCCATTTTGTTCGCCACCCTGGGCAGCGTTATTGCCGAGCGGGCGGGTACCTCCAACATTGCGCTGGAAGCCATTATGCTGTTTTCCGCCCTGTTTGGGGCGCTGGGCAGCGGCCTTAGCAACAGCCTTGCCATTGGGTTTCTCTGCTCCCTTTTGGGCGGCCTGCTTATTACCGCCATGCTGGCCATTTTTGCGCTTCGCCTGAAAGCAGACATCATTCTTTCGGGTATTGCGCTTAACCTGCTGGCCGTTGGCGGCACGGTATTTATTATGTACACCGTAATACAAGACAAGGGCAGCACCTCCAGCCTTGCCACCAAGGTTTTTCCCAACATCAACATTCCGGGCATTTCCTCCATACCGGTGCTGGGCAACCTTGTAAGCGGGCACAACCTGCTTACCTATGTGGCCTTTATAATGGTGTTTGTGGTTTGGGGGCTGTTGTTCCACACCCGCCTTGGCATGCGCATACGCGCCGTTGGTGAAAACCCCGGGGCCGCCGCCAGCGTTGGCGTTAACGTTATGAAAACCCAGGTAATTGCCCTGTTTATAAGCGGCTTGCTTACCAGCCTTGGCGGCGCTTTTATGAGCATGGGCTACATGAACGGCTTTAGCCAAAACATGGTAGCCGGGCGCGGCTTTATTGCACTGGCAGCCGCCAGCATGGGGCAGCTTCACCCTGTTTTAAGCATGCTGGCCGCCCTTATTTTTGGCACGGCCGACGCGGTTTCCAACGTAATGGCCGCCATGCGCATTCCCGATGAATTTGTAAAAATGATTCCCTATATTACCACCGTGGTAGGCCTTGTTATTTTCTCTGCCATGAACAAGCGCCGCAAGGCCGCCCGTAAGAAAAAAGCCCTGGAGGAAAAACAGGCATGAAACGAATTGTTTTGATGGACTGCGACCCCGGGCACGACGACGCCATTGCCCTGCTGCTGGCCTTTTCTTCTTCGCTGCTGGATGTGCGGGCCGTAACGGTAAGCGCCGGAAACCAAACCGGCGCCAAAACCCTGAACAATGCCAAACGCATTATCAGCAGCGCGCAGCGCAGCCTGGGCAAGGGTTTTAGGGTACCCCGCATTGCGGGCGGCGCCACCAAGCCCCTTTTCCGCGAGCTTATTGTTGCCCCTTCAGTACACGGCGAAAGCGGCCTTGACGGCCCCGACATTCCCGAGTCGGACCTTGTGGAGGAGAGCATTGGCGCGGTGGAGCTGCTGCGGCAGGAAATTACAGGTGCAGAGCGCAAGGTAACCCTGGTGGCCACCGGCCCCCTTACCAACATTGCCGCCCTTTTTCTGGCCCACCCGGAGGTAAAGCAAAACATTGAGCTGCTGAGCATTATGGGCGGCAGCGTGGTGGGCGGCAACTGGACGGCAGCAGCCGAATTTAATATTCTGGTAGACCCCGAAGCGGCTTCTATATGCTTTAACAGCGGCGTGCCCATTGCCATGGCCGGGCTGGATGTAACCCACAAGGCGCTTGTTTACCCCGAAGATGTGGAAATGCTGCGCGCCATGGGGGGCTACATTCCGGTTCTTACCGCAGAGCTGCTCGACTTTTTTATGAAGTTCCATTTGGAAACCGGCTTTAAGGGCGCGCCGGTGCACGACGCCTGCGCCGTTGCCTACCTGATAGCGCCCGAAATTTTCGAGACCGCGCATTTCCATATTGACATTGAAACCGAAGGAGCGCACACCCTTGGCGCCACCGTTGCCGACCAGCACAATGTTACCGGCAAGCCCAAAAATGCCACGGCCCTTATGGGTGTAAACCGCACGGCCTTTTTGGCCATGCTGCAGGGTGCCATGCAGGTATACCTGCATGCCGAGAAAGGGGGCGCCCGCCAATGAGCCGCAAAATTTTTATTGACTGCGACCCCGGCATAGACGATTTTGTTGCCGTTTTGGCGGCGCTTTCCATGCCGGAACTGGAGGTGGTGGGCCTTGCCAGTGTGGCGGGCAACCTGCCGGTGGGCATCACCACCCAAAACCTTGGCAAAATTCTGGAGCTGGCGGGCAAAACCGGCCTTGCCTATGCGCAGGGCGCCGAGGCCTCCCTTGCCCGCACCCCCGTAACCGCCGAGCAGGTACACGGCAGCAGCGGCCTTGGCAGCCTTACTTTGCCAAGCCCCACCGTGCGCCCCACAACCGGCGATGCCGCCGCCTTTTTGTACCAATGCGCCCAAAAATACAAGGGCGAGCTTGCGGTGGTGGCCATTGGCCCGCTTACCAACCTGGCAAAGGCTTTTATGGCCTACCCCGGCCTTGCCGCGCTTTTGCAGGAAATTGTTATTATGGGGGGCGGCCACGCCTTTGGCAATTCCACCCCCAAGGCGGAGTTTAATATTTTTGCCGACCCGCACGCCGCGCACATTGTGTTTGAAAGCGGCGTTCCCCTTACCATAGTGGGGCTGGACGCCACCATGGCCCTGGGCCTTACGCCGGAGGAATGCCGCAGCTTTTGCCCACACACACCGGCCGGCACGCAGGCGGCCGCGGCCTTTGAAGATATTTTAAGCTACAGCCGCCGCTACGGCCTTGGCGAGGTGGCCTACCCCCACGACCTAACCGCCGTTGTTTGCGCAGCCCACCCCGAGGCTTTTACCCTTTTGGAATGCCGGGTAGACATTGAATTAAAGGGCAGCCTTACCTTTGGGCAAACGGTATGCGATGTAGACGGCGTAAGCAAAAAGCCCAAAAACGCAAAGGTGGCCATGGGGGTTGCCCCCGCCGCCTACCGGCAGGCGCTTAAAAACGCTTTGGCGGGCATTTAGCCCCCCTTTACAGGTACCGGGCTTTTGTGCGCCGGGCACCGCATCTTTGGCTACAGCGCACACCGCACCTGGCCGCTTTTATTTGCAAATGCAGCCATTGCTTTTACCCACCCTGGCGGCGCTGCCGCCAGCCTGAACCACATAAAGAAAGGCGGAGAAAACCCTTGAGAGAAGCATGGGAACAAGCACGGCTTATTACCGACAACGCCGTGCCAAAACTGCTCACGGAAGAGGAGCAAACCTGGGAAGCAAACATTGACGCCGGAGAAGCGGAGGATTTTCACCTGAAGCTTCTTTGGAACAGCAATGTGCCCGGCAGCTATGCGCCCGAAAGCATTATGCTGGCCGCGGTACAGGCCAAAGAAAACCTGGGCTATATTGTTGAAAACGGCATGCAGCTTTGGGAAGAAGGCCAAAAGGCCGTAAAAGAAAACGACATGGTGGCCTTAAACAAGGTTTCAGTTCGCCTTTGGAACGCGGTAAACAACGCCAAAAAAGACGAAAACCACCCCAGCTGGAAGTACAAGCAATACCAAAGCTGGCAGCAGTACGCCGCCGACGTAACCTTTATACCCCCACGCGCCGCAAACCCGGCAACCCTTACCGAAAAAATGCACGCGGGGTGGATGGGGCAAATTGCGGGCGGCGCCATTGGCACCATGATTGAGGGCTACACCACCGAAACCATTCAAAGGGTATTTGGCGACGTGCGCGGCTATTTGCGCAAGCCCAGCACCTACAACGACGACATTACCTACGAGCTTGCCTTTTTGTACGCCTTTGAGGAAAAGGGCCGGGCCATTACCTCGAAAGATGTGGCCGAAGCCTGGATTGGCTACGTGCCCAGCGGTTGGTCGGCTGAAGAAATGGCCCTTCGCAACATTCGCTGGGGCGTAATGCCGCCCGAAAGCGGGCGCCTTGCCAACCCCTTTGGCGAGTGGATTGGCGCACAAATGCGGGGCGCCATTTGCGGGCAGCTGGCACCGGGCAACCCCGGGGAGGCCGCCCGTTTGGCCTGGCTGGACGGCGAGGTTTCCCACTTTAACAACGGCATTATTGGTGAAATTTTCAACGCCATGCTGGTGTCGCTTGCCTTTGTAGAGCCCGACATTCGCAAAAACCTGGAAGCCTGCATTGGCATGCTGCCAAAGCAAAGCGAATATTATTCCATTGTTAAATTTGCGCTGGATGCCTGCCGGGAGGAGGGCGCCTGGCAGCCCGCCTGGAAAAAGTGCGAGAAGCTGGTGGAACGGTACAACTGGATTCACGCCTACCCCAATGCCGCCGCCGAGGTGGTGGCCCTTTGGTTTGGCGAGGGCAGCTTTGACGAAACGGCCTATATCATTTCCATGGAGGGCCAGGATGTAGACTGCAACGCCGCCCAAATTCTTACCGCCATTGGCATTATGGTTGGCCCCGAGGGCATTCGCAGCGAATGGACGGCCCCCATTGGCGACGATTTAAAAACCTACCTGCGCCGCTACCGCAGCATTTCCATTAAGGCCCTGGCAGAGCAAACGGCAAAAGCCGCCCTTTTGTAAAGGCCGCAAACAGGGCTTGGCTTTGGGCCGCTTTACCTTGCAACCGGCGCAATAAATATTCCTCTTGTTTGCAAAAACCGCAACCGGGGTTTTGCTTTATGGCAACGCCCCGGCTTAAAGCCCGCAAGGCCGGACGACCGTTTGCAGGCGGCTGGCCGCAGACAAATTCTATAAAAGCAGTTTGGCCCTGTGCATAAAAACATGCACAGGGCCAAACTATTGCCTATTCCCGCAGGGCCTTTGCCTGCGCCGGTACAGGCTTTTCGCCTTTGCCGGGCAGGCCGCTTTTCTTTTAAAAAGCAACAGCAAACATTTTTTGTACAGGGCCTGCCGCGGCAACAACCACAGGCACCGCTTTTTGCATGCGGGCACCCGCAGGTTTTATAAATTGCTGCCGCGCGCCCCGCAGGGCCTTTGGCTGCGCAGGTACAGGTTTTCCGCCTTTACCGGGCAAACCGTTATATAAATTAAAACGGCACCGGCCCAGCCCTGCGCCGAAACCCGCCTTGCCCCCGCATACCGCCGCTTGCGGCGGCCATTTTTCAGCCACAGCAGGCCGTAAAATTCAGCCTCGGCGCTGCCGCCGTCAGCTGTACATGCGCACGCAAGCCTCTACCAGGTTCCAAAACCGGCCGTTGTCCAGCGTTATGCCCACCTTGGCATTGGGCGGCTGCTTTGAACTGCCAAAATAGTCGCACACGGTGCGGCCATAGCAGGGCCCGTTGGTAACATCCACCTCTGTGTACATTTCCCGCAGGGTGAAAATACTCGGCTCAATCAGGTACGCCACACAGGTGGCATCGTGAACCGGGCCCGCCGCCAGCCCAAACGCTTCGTTTTGTGTTTTAAAGGTAAAGCGCATAATATCCCCAAACAATTTGCCCGCCGTGTTGCCCACCGCCTCCATGCGTTCAATAATATCCATGGTGCAAACGGTTTGGTTGGTTAAATCCAGCCCCATCATAACAATGGGCACCCCCGAGGAGAACACCACATGGGCGGCCTCCGGGTCGGCCAATACATTAAATTCGGCGGCGGCGGTGTAATTGCCAAGGCCGTAGGCGCCGCCCATCAGCACAATTTCTTTAATTTTGGGCAAAATTTTGGGTTCCATGCGCATGGCCACGCCAATGTTGGAAAGCGGCCCCACCGGCACCAGCGTAATATCCCCCTCCGAGGCCATCAGCGTGTCGATAATGTAATTTACCGCGTGCTTTTTTTCAGCCTTTTTTACCAGCGGGGCAAACACCGGGCCGTCCAGCCCTGTTTTGCCATGAATTTCTTCTGCCACAATTTGCTTTCTCACCATGGGCAGCGGCATACCCCCATACACCGGCACGTCCAACCCCAAATGCTGGCACACGTGCAGGCCGTTGGGCAGTGTTTTGTCAAGCGTTTGGTTGCCCGCCACAATGGTTATTCCCAACAGGTCGATGCCCGGGTGCCGGGCCGCCATCAGCATTGCAATGGCATCGTCGTGCCCGGGGTCGCAGTCCAAAATAATTTTGCGTTTTTCCATTTTGCTTTCCTCCCTGTTCCGCTGTTTGTTTTGCATTTTTGGCGCGCGCCGCCCATACAATTTAAAGCTTTACAGCGCTATTTAAATGAGGCGCCTCGCGCTTTCCTTGTTTGCATTATATTCTTTTGCCCACTATACTGTATATGAGATTTCTCATAGTATGTGCCACAAAGGGGGCCAGCGGCTTGCAAAAACAAAACGGCAGCTTACTTACCACAGCACTGGAAAATTCCAACTTTCTTTCGCATTTTTCGTTTCCCGCCGGGCAGTATGCCCAGCTTTTTCACGCCGAAGCGGGAGAGCACATTACCGAGGACGGCGAAGAGCTTGCCTACCTGTACTACATGGTGTCGGGCCGGGCAAAGCTGTACTTCACCCTGCCCAACGGCAAAATTTCCCTCATCGATTTTTTTGAAGCCCCCTGCTTTGTGGGCGAAATGGAGCTTTTGGGCGCCCACACAAAGTCGCGCGCCATGCAGGCGCTGGTGCCGTGTACCTGCCTTGCGTTGCCGGTGCGGCGGTGCCGCACGCTTTTGCTGAACGACCCCGTATTTCTGCGGCACCTGTGCTTTTATTTGGCGGGCAAAAACAACCGCAATACCTCGGCCCTGGCACAAAACCAAACCTTTCCGCTGGCCAACCGCCTGGCCGCATTTTTGCTGCTGGCCGCCCCGGGCGGCATTTACCGTGAAAAGCACACGCAGGCCGCCGAATACCTTGGGGTAAGCTACCGCCACCTTTTGTATGTGCTGGCCGGCTTTACAGCGCAGGGGTTTATCAAAAAAGAAAAGAGCGGCTATTGCATTGTAAACAAAGCCGCTCTTTTGTGTTTGGCCCAGGGGATGGACCCGCAGGCATTTTCTTAACGCCGGTAAAATACAAAGCCGCCTGTGCTGAACCGGTGGTTCCCCACTTTTTTCGCCTGCAGGCCGCCCGCACAGTGGCGGCATTGACCCGCTTTGAGGCGGTTTTTTATTGGGGCAAGGGTTACAGCAAAGAAATGCTTTTTATCTCGGCAGAATCTATGGCGTCCGAGTCAATGACGTGGTACAGATACAATGTGCTAACCACAATTTCACAGGGCACGCCGCTGGCGGCCTTCAGCCCTGTTCTCTGCTGTACCTCCCCTATATCAATCGATAAATCCAAACTTTCTTTATGCTCGCCGCTGTTCACCCAGGAGTTTAAGGCAAGGCGCGGTACCATTTCAGCCGATTGATCATCAAGGCTGAGATAACAGTATCCCAAAGGGCTTTCATCGGTTTCGCCGGTGAAAAACAACTCCCCCCGCAAGGTAACTTCCCCTGCAAACCGGGCAATTATGCTGGCATCGCCCGCGGCCTCGCCCTCAATAATTTCCAAATAGACCAATTCCATTCCCAAAAATGTTTCACCGGTTGAAACAGCAGCCACCTCTGTGCCATAATGCCCTGCAATAAATTCGGCAGTGGCAGCGGGCGTTGTTGCAGAAACGGCTTCGGAATTACCCGTTTCGGTGGTTTCAGAAATGCTCAAAGAAGGCGCAGCGCTACCGGGCAGCGATATACCCGCGGAAGAATTTTGGGCGGCCAAAATAACCCCAATGGCAAGTAAAACCAGCAAAAGGGCAGCAAAAAGCCCCGCTATAAGGATAGGCAGCCGTTTCATACAATTACCTCACACCAAATTTTAATCATTATACCATAAAAAAAGAGGTTTTATAAAGCGGTTGGCAAAGCAACATGCCTTTTGACACATCCTCTAAAAACAAAACCACCCAATGCCACAGTTGGTATATGGCACCAACCAGACCCCATACTTTTTTACCCGCACGGCATAGGGCAACAGCGTTGGTTCGCGCGCCGTTACAAACCTGGCATGGCCAAACAACAGCACCGGCCAAAGGTTTTACAGCCACGCCATCGCATCAGCGCGAGAAGGGGCAAGCAAAACGATGGGCGACATTCTTTTGCCCCAGTATGCCGCCAATAATTGACAACTAGTGTGAAAATTAAGAATCCGGCCAAGAAACAGTTCTTTTGAGGGGCGTTTTCTTGGTTCGCTTTTTATTGCCCGAAATTATTCTCAAAAACTTGGCCCGCGACTTGGCCCTCGCGAATTTTCGAAATCGCAGTATAAAAAAAATCGCTCTGTATCGCAAGATACAGGGCGATTTTTTATGGAGCTGGTGGACGGATTCGAACCCCCGACCTGCTGATTACAAATCAGCTGCTCTACCAGCTGAGCTACACCAGCGCATTTTTGCCGCCAAAGCTGCGGGCCGCTTTGGCCGTGGCCGGCTTTTAAAAACAGGGCTGCCACAGGCAAAAAACGATGCTTATTTATAATAGCAAGAAACCACTTTTTTGTAAAGGGAATTTGCCCATTTTGTTTGGCCGCATTGGCCGTGCCTTTGCCGCTTTGCCCCCTGCCCTGCGGCAAAATGCCGGCGAAGGGTTTTGCCCCGCACCCTTTAAACGGCAAACGGTGGGCGGGGCCTTTTTGCCGCCCCGCCCACAGGCCTTTTTATTAATAAGGCACTTCACTTTGCCCACGCCGCCGGGCGGCGGGGCCATGCCCCGCCACAGCCTTCCTTATTAATAAGGCACTTCTCTTCCGCTCGTTTGGTGCGCGCTTTTCAAAACCGCTGCCAATACATGTATTTCTGTTACACCGCCGGCTGCCGGGCAATGCCCGCCATCAGCGAGCCCAGCAGCTCCCGTGTAGCCTCTGCCTGGGGCACAATGCCCATAATGCGGCCCTCGTACAGCACCAAAATGCGGTCGGAAATTTCCAGCAGCTCATCCAGTTCGGTGGAAACCAGCAGCACCGCGGTGCCGCTATCCCTTTGGCGCACCATTTGCTCTTGAATGTACTTGGTGGCGCCAATGTCCAGCCCGCGGGAGGGGTGCACCGCAACAAGCAGCCTTGGCACGCGCTCCAACTCGCGCCCTACCACCATTTTTTGCTGGTTGCCGCCTGAAAGGTTTTTGGCCTCTTGGTAGATATTGGGGGTTTTTACATTAAAATCTTCGCATATCTGCTCGCTGTGTTGGCCAATCCATTTCCAGTTCAACAGGCCTTTTTTAGAATAGTGCTGCTGCTTATAGCTTACCAGAATCAGGTTTTCCTCTATATTCATGGTGCCCACCATGCCGTACTTATGCCGGTCTTCGGGAATGTGGGAAACGTTCAGCCGCAAAATATCCCGCGCGCTCATGTGGGTGGTCTCTACCCCGCCAATAAAAATTTTGCCGCCGGTGGGCGCGCGCAGGCCGGTGATACACTGCACCAGCTCCGACTGGCCGTTGCCGTCTACCCCGCAAATGCCCAAAATTTCCCCGCCGCGAAGGTCAAAGCTCGTCTCTTTCACGGCGGGCAGGCCCATGTCGCTGCTGGCGCTCAGGCTTTGCACCTCCAGCTCTACCCCGCACAGCTTGCATTCCTCTTTGCTGGTTACCAGCTCTACCTGACGGCCCACCATAAGCGAGGCAAGGTGCTGCCTGTCTTTCACTTGGTCAATGCGCACCGTGGTTTCAAGGCGGCCCATGCGCAGCACGGTGCAGCGGTCGCATATTTTCATAATTTCATTCAGCTTGTGGCTGATAAAAATAACCGTGCGGCCTTCGGCCTTCAGCACCTCTATCATGCTAAAAAGGCCTTCAATTTCGCCGGGAGTAAGCACGGCGGTGGGTTCGTCCAAAATAAGCAGCTTTGCGTTGCGGTAAAGGGCCTTCAGTATTTCCACCCGCTGCTGCTGCCCCACCGAAAGCTGCTCTACCTTGGCCCAGGGGTCTATTTCCATATTGTACTTGCAGCCAAGCTCTGTAAAGCGCCGGGCGGCATCGTTCAGGTTCAAAACCGCTTTGTTCTCTTTCAGGCCCAGCACCACATTTTCTATTACGCTTAAAACCGGAATCAGCATAAAATGCTGGTGCACCATGCCAATACCCAGGGCAATGGCATGCTTTGAATCTTTAATTTGCACGGGCAGGCCGTCGAAATAAATATCACCCTCGTAGCTGTCGTACAAGCCGTACAGGCAGCACATCAGGGTAGATTTCCCCGCGCCGTTTTCGCCCAGCAGCGCATGCACCTCGCCCTTTTCCACCGAAAGCGAAACATCGCTGTTGGCCACAACCGGGCCAAAGCGCTTGGTAATGTGCTTCATTTCCAAAATATTTTCCGCCATATCCGCCCCTCCTATTCCTTGCGGTATGCAACACCGCTGGACGCGGGTTTTTTGCTTCGTTTGGCAAACACGCACAGCGCCACAATGGTAATTGCATAGGGCAGCATGTTTAAAAACTGGTAGTAGCCGCCAATGCTGGTGGTGAGCAGCCGGTATTTCAACGCGTCGGCCGCGCCAAACAGCAGCGCCGCCAGCATAACCGAAATAGGGGTGTAGTTGCCGAACACGCACACCGCCACCGCCATAAAGCCCTTGCCGGCCACCATGCCCTCTACAAACGAGGAAAGCTGCCCCATTGATACAAAAGACCCCGCAAGGCCCGCCATCATGCCGCCAAAAATAAGGGTGCCGTAGCGTATGCCAAACACGTTAATGCCAACGGTGTCGCAGGCTTTGGGGTATTCCCCCACGGCGCGAATTTTCAGGCCAAGGTTTGTTTTGTACAGCACAAACCAGCACAGCGGCACGCACACAAAGCTAAAATACACCGGCAGCGACCAGTTGAACAGCACATTGCCCAGCACCGGTATATTGCTTAACAGCGGCACAGGCATGCTGGTATACCCCTGTACCTTGGCCCCGTTCAGCACCAGCCGGTTCAGGGTAATGGTAAAGCCGCCCGCAAAAATATTGAACGCGGTGCCCACCACAATTTGGTTGGAGCGCAGCGTTACCGTAAAAAACGCGAACAGAAAGCCCGCAATGGCCCCGCCCGCGATGGCAAACAGCGCCCCCATAAGGGCCGAGCCAAACAAAAGCGAGCCGCAGCAGCCCAGCAGGGCGCCCACCAGCATGGTGCCCTCGGTGCCTATATTTACAATGCCCGCCCTCTCGCTGAACACAAGGCCCAGCGCCGCCAGCAAAAGCGGGGTAGCCGTGCGAATATCTGCCGTGAGAAAATTGGAAATAAATTCCAGCATGGGCTAGCCCTCCTTTTCTTTTGGGGCGAGAAATTTTTTGACAACTGCACCGCCGCCATGGCCAAACCACACAAACAATTCGCGGCTTACGGCAAACAGAATAATCATACCCTGAATCATATAAATAGAGGCGGCGGGCACATTGGCCAGCAGCTGCATTTTTACGCCGCCCGCATTCAAGGCGCCAAATAAAATTGCGGCTACCACCATACCCAGCGGGTGGCAGCTGCCCAGCAGCGCCACGGCAATGCCGCTGAAGCCAAAGTTGTTGGAAAACCCTTCGGTTAAAAAATATTGCAGGCCAATAATGTTTACTGCGCCGCCAAGCCCTGCAAAGCCGCCCGCAATAAAAATGGCCAGCACGCTGTTGGTGCGCAGGCTAATGCCCGAATACCGCCCCGCGTTGGGGTTCAGGCCTATTACCCGCATTTCGTAGCCCCGGGTTGTTTTCCACATAAAAATGTAATACACCAGCACCCCCGCAAGCGCCAGCAAAATGCCCGCATGCAGGCGGGTTTTTGGCAAAATAATGGGCAGCTTGGCAGAGCCCAGCACCGAGGTCATGCGGGGGGCCGCGCCGGGGGTCATATCTTTAAACGGGGCGTTTGTAACGCAAAAGCTTACAAATTCCAGTGCAATGTAGTTGAGCATAATGGTGGTAATCAGCTCGCTTGCCCCAAACCTTATTTTTAAAAGGCCCACAATAAGCCCCCACAAAGCGCCGCCCAAAAAGCCGAACACCAGTACCAGCGCCACGTGCAGCACCGCCGGAAGGCCCTGCAAATGCGCCCCCGCCATAGAGCCGCAAACCGCGCCAATATACAGCTGCCCTTCGGCCCCAAGGTTGATAAGCCCACAGCGGTAGGCAATGGCATAGCTAAGCGCCGTAAACAAAAGCGGCGTAACCTGTATTAAGGTTTCGGCTATAGAGTTTGTGCTGCCAAAGGCGCCATTTAAAAGGCTGAGGTAGGCCTTGCCCACATTGTAGCCCATGGCAGCCATAATAATGGCCCCCAAAATAAGCGCCACCAAAATGGACAAAAGCGGAAAGGAGAGGGTTTTAAGCCCCTTCAAAACTTTAACTTTCACTGTAACCCCCCATATTTGCCGCGGTGCCGGCCGCCTTTTGCAGGCCGCCGCCTGTGCGGTAGTTCAAAACCACAAAATAGCAAATGGCCCACCCCAGCCCAGGCGGACCATTTGCTCTGTTCACGGGAATTGCTGTTAAGCAAGGCTAATTGTAATTTCCCCGGCGGCAAGTTTTTCCATGGTTTCCGCCACTTTGGCCTGTACATCGGCATCCACATCGCCAAGCCATTCGGTTACATATACCACGCCGCGGTTTGCACCGTAGGTTTCCACTTCGGCGGTGGCTTTCAGCTCGCCCGCCACAAAGGCTTCAAAGGTGGCGCTGTAGGCAATGGCCACATCTTTTACCACAATGGTTCTGGTGGCGGTGGGGGCCGAAGCGTCCTGCCCAAGGCCTGCGCCAATGGCCATTACGCCTTTTTCCTCAGCGGCTTCCATTACACCCACGCTGGCGTCGTTGGCCATGGGGGCAACAACATCGCAGCCGGCCTCAATCATGGAAATAGCGGTTTCTTTGGCCTGGTTTACATCGGTAAAGCTGCCGGTGTTGATGCGCTGGGCCTCTACGCTGGTGCCGTAGGTGGCGTTTACGTAGTCAACACCCTGCTGGAAGCCGGAGGAACCCAGCTTGATGGGGTTAATTTCAAGGCCGCCCACAAAGCCAACCTTGCCGGTTTGCGAAAGCAGCGCCGCAACAACGCCCTGCATAAAGCCCTGCTGTTCGTCGGCAATGCGCACTGAAATGAAGTTGTCTTCAATTAAGGTACCGTTTACCTGCACAAAGGTGGTTTCAGGGAAGTCCTTGGCCACGGGCGAGCAGTAGTCTTGGTAGGAGTTGGTGGTAAGGTATATAAGGTTGTACCCTTCCGACGCATAGGTGCGGGCCGCTTCAGCCGCGTCGGCGTCGCCTACGTTTTCCATATAGCCAATGGTGGCGCCCAGTGCCTCAATGGCCTTCAGCCCGTTGTACTGGGTTTCATTCCAGTTGCCGTCGGCAATGGAGCCGCCAAAAATGGCCGCAACCTTTAAGCTGCTCACATCTACGCCTTCAGAAGCAGCGGAAGTGGCAGCGCTTTCGGAAGCCACCGAAGATGCCGCCTGTGAGGAGGAAGCGCTGCCGCATGCGGCAAACAAAGAAAAGCAAAGTATAAACACTACAGCCAGGGCAAAAACTTTTTTCATTTGTTGTTCTCCTTCGTGTTTTTTGGCTGCTTTCATCAGAGGGCATTTTCCCTTACCCGGCGCGGAAAATGGGCTGTTCCGCCGCCTTTTAAGAAAACAAAAAAGCGCTATTGCACGGCCAATGTAGCCATGCAATAACGCCTTTGTTATCTCTAAGTTCAGCAACTGGCTTAAATTATAACGGCAAGAAAGGGGTTTGTCAAACAAAAAATTTTAAAGCCCTTATTTTTTTGTTTTTGCGTTCATTTTTGGAATTCACCTGCAAAGCACCACCTTGGTGAAGCACCGCCGGGGCGGCATTTTCAGGAAGGGTAAGCGGCAAAACATTTTGCACTTTTGGCGCCGTGGCCTGCACCGCGCCAAAAGTGCGCACACATGTACAAAACCCGCAAAGCAAAATTACTTTTAAATGGGTGTGAAAATATTCTGGCAAAGGCTTGCATTCAAATTGGTTATTTGATATAATAACAAAGCATTCGCATGGGAGAATTCCCGAGTGGCCAAAGGGGGCAGACTGTAAATCTGTTGCGTTAGCTTCGATGGTTCGAATCCATCTTCTCCCACCATGCACGATGATATGCCGTTTTTCTGTTTTGCAGAAGAAGGGCATATTATTTTTTTGCGGCATTTTTGTGGCAACATCTAATGGATATCTAATGAAATATTATATATCCGCAAATAAGTTGGAGGACACTTTATTCGCCATGCTGATAGTGGCCTTGTAAGGTTAGTCTCCAGGATGCAGAAAAGGCGCTTACTTTTTAAAAGTAAGTGCCTTTTCTGTTATAATGCATATCCTGATTCCACATTGTTTTTAAATTTGGCTTGCATTTTTATGCTTTTATTTTACCAATTTCTTAGCTTTTATTCAGGCACAAATAATTTGAGACTGATTAGAGCGTGCGTGGCAGTTGCCTCTCTTTTTAAATCTGGTGAATTGGCATGTGCTCCATAAAGGCATTGGCATTATCTATTTTTAAATAATGAATGGAGCGTACTGCGAATGCAACAGCTGATAAAGTTTAATAATTCACATGAAATACTGTATCGCATTGTAAATACTA
>JBKEBR010000362.1:0-17449 GCA_047973285.1 Oscillospiraceae bacterium
CTGGCGCCGCTTACCGCAAGCACAGCCCCGCCGGGGCTTCTCAAAAAATAACATTCTTACGCTTTTCCCTTTGCTTTCGCTAAAACGAGGGCTGCGCCCCCTGCACCGTGTTCAGTATAATTTGGGTGTTGGTTTGCCCAAGCTTTTGCAGCTTGCTAAGCAGGCGTTCTAACGCCTCAATGTCCGGGCAGCGAATTTCCACCATGTGGCTGTAGGTACCGGTAACCTGAAAACAGCGCTGCACCGCACTGGTTTGCTGCAACAGTTCATTGAACACCTGCCGGTCTTTGGGCGCCACCGAAATGGAAACCAGCGCGTGAATGCTGTTGCGGGTAAGCAGCGGGTTTATTTTAACGGTGTAGCCCTCTATTACCCCGCTCTTTTCCATGCGGCGAATGCGCTCGGAAACGGCGGGCGAGGTTAAAGAAACCTTGCCCGCAATTTCCTTTACGGTGGCCCTGGCATTGGCGGTAAGCAGGGCCAAAATTTTTTTGTCCAACTGGTCCATTGCTGCAATCTCCTTACAAAATTAAGCCACACCCGCGCAGGGCGGCGGCCTGTTCTTTATTAAATTTAGTATTTTTGTTACAAATATATTATATTAAGTTTTTAAGGCTTTGTAAATTGTTTTATAAACAAAAAACCTCATAAATTCTTTGACAATGTAGCCGCGGCGCGCTAAAATATGTGTACAAGTTAAAGCTAAATTTGATTTGTACTTTCCCACCCCTCTATAAAGAAAGGGCTGCATTGCAGCCCTTTCTTTATTTTTATTGTTTGCAGCTTCAGCGTAATAAACCACCGGCTCTGCCGGTGAGAATTGAAGAGCTTTCGCTTACAGCCTTGAGCGGAGCGAACTGGCATACAATTTGTCGGCCCGAAGCACTAAGCTACGGCAAATCACTGCTTTAGCAGTTGCAGCGCAAGTAATGCAAATGGTAAAATATTTGGTGCGTCTTGAGACGCCGCCGGCAATATGCCCTTTTGGGGCTGGTTCCACCCACCAGTTGAACTGGTGGGTTTGATTTTGCCTGCAACCCCACCCTGCCCAAACCGCTCTCAGTATGTTTGCCAGCCGCTTTTTTCGGTTTTGCAGCGCCGCCGCAGGGCCGAAAGCCGCCAACAATAAAAAAACGGCCCAAAGGCCGGCCTTTTTTCGGCAAACAACGGCATTTCCCCTTTACACTTTCGGGTACCCTGCAATGGCCGGCCCGTAGCAGCTTTTTCTTTTCCTTCAAACCGCCATTGCCCGCCGCCCTTTGAAGCGGGCCACTGCCTGCTGCCACAAAACCCGCCAAAAAAATTGTGCTGCGCACAAAAAAGACAAAGCCATTCTAACTCTTCTCCACATCAAAACAGAAGACCGCCAAAAGCCCCTGCGCAAAAAGGACGAATGGCCAAACGGGCAAAATTATTAAAATGAAAAAACATCTCTGCAACAAGCGCAAAGATGCCCGCTAAAGGCAAACACTAAAAATGCGCGGAAAGCGGGCAAACAGCCCGCCTTCCGCGCATTTTTTATGCCAGGGCCCACCGGCCCAATACCTCTCCCGCAAGGCTTTTGCGGGTAAAGCTTTTGTTTTCATACACCATATAGCTGTGGTGCCCGTCCTTCGGAATGGAAAGCGAGCCGGGGTTTAAATGCACAATGCCGTTTTCCAGGTGCTGGGTGCCCACATGGGTGTGGCCGTACAGCAAAAGGTCGCCGGGCTGCAACGGCAAAAAGCCGGGGTCCTGAATATGGTGCCCATGGGTTATATACACGCTTTTCCCCTCCAAAAACAGCACGCCGTAGTCTGCCATAAGGGGGAAGTTCAGCACCATCTGGTCCACTTCACTTTCACAGTTGCCCCGCACCGCCAATATAAAAGGCGCCAGCCCGTTCAAAATTTCAATTACCGCTTTTGGGGCGTACTCCTCGGGCAAATCGTTGCGGGGGCCATGGTACAAAAGGTCGCCCAGCAGCACCAGCTTGTCCGGCTTTTCCTGCTCATACAAACCCTGCAAGGCCCGGGCGTATTTGGCCGACCCGTGCAGGTCGGAGGCGATCAGCAGCTTCATTCCGCCCACCCCCTGGCCCGCTCCACAGCCTTTTGCCAGCCCGCGTACAGCGCTTTCACCTGTTCGGCGGGCATGGCGGGCTCATACAGCTTGTCCAGCGTCCACTGGCCCTTAATATCGCTAAGGTCCTTCCACACCCCGGTGGCAAGGCCCGCAAGGTAGGCGGCACCAAGGGCGGTGGTTTCGCGAATAATGGGGCGGCGCACCGTTACCCCCGTAATATCCGCCTGGAACTGCATCAGCAAATTGTTGGCCGAAGCGCCGCCGTCTACCCGCAGCTCTTTAAAAGAAACCCCCGCGTCCTTTTGCATGGCCCCCAGCACATCCATTGTTTGGTAGGCAATGCTTTCCAGCGCCGCCCGGATAATGTGGTTTTTGCCCGCCCCGCGGGTAAGGCCCAAAATGGCGCCGCGGGCGTACATGTCCCAGTAGGGGGCGCCAAGGCCGGTAAAGGCGGGCACAACGTACACGCCGCCGTTGTCCTCCACCTTGCTGGCAAAATATTCGCTGTCGGCGCTTTCGCTGATCAGCTTCATTTCATCCCGCAGCCACTGAATAACCGCCCCGCCTACAAAAATACTGCCCTCCAACGCATACTGAATTTTTCCGTTGCGCTTAATGGCCACGGTGGTCAAAAGGCCGTGCTTGCTTTCCACCGGCTCCTCGCCGGTGTTCATCAGCATAAAGCAGCCGGTGCCGTAGGTGTTTTTTACATCCCCCTTGTTAAAGCAGGTTTGGCCAAACAGGGCGGCCTGCTGGTCGCCCGCCGCCCCGGCAATGGGCACCTCCACCCCGCTAAGGCTGGTGCTGCCGTACACCTCGCTGGAATTCTTCACCTCCGGCAGCATGCTTAGGGGAATTTCCAGCAGCTTGCAAATCTCTTTGTCCCACTCGCCGGTGTGTATATTGTACAACATGGTGCGGCTGGCGTTGGTGGCGTCGGTAACATGCACCCGGCCGCCCGTAAGCTTCCAAATAAGCCAGGCATCCACCGTGCCAAACAAAAGCTCGCCCGCCTCGGCCCGCTTGCGCGCGCCCGCCACATTGTCCAGAATCCACTTAATTTTGGTGGCTGAAAAATAGGCGTCGATGCGCAGCCCGGTTTTTTGCCGAATAAGCTCCCCGCAGCCCTGCTGCTCAAGGGCCTTGCAAATGTCCGCCGTGCGGCGGCACTGCCACACAATGGCGTTGTACACCGGGCGGCCGGTGGCCTTGTCCCACACAATGGTGGTCTCCCGCTGGTTGGTTATGCCAATGGCCGCCACCTGCTCGGGCGGCACGCCGCTGCCCGCCAGCACCTCCACCATTACGCCGGTTTGGCTGGCGTAAATTTCCAGCGGGTCGTGCTCTACCCAGCCCGGCTTCGGGTAGTGCTGGGTAAACTCCTTTTGGGCCAGCCCCGCTATGTTTTGGTGTTCGTCAAACAAAATTGCCCGGCTGGAGGTGGTACCCTGGTCCAGCGCCATTACATATTTTGCCATGCAGCGTTCTCCTTTTAAACCGTATTCTGTATTTTGGGCCGCGGCCCCCGGCGCCTTCCGGCGGGCACAGCCCCCTTTTTATTTATGATACCACAACCCGCCGCGCTTTTAAAACCTGCTGCCATGACATTTCCATGCCTTACAAGGCCAAAAAATTGCGCCTTGTGGGAAAGATATGCCTATTGTATAATAATTACAGCACCGGCGGCACATTGCGGGGCCGCCGCAAAAATAGGAAAGCATTCTATTAAATGGGGGAATGAATTGTATGAAGCGCAGCAATTATATTTCATGGGCAGAGTATTTTATGGGCATTGCACTGCTGAGCGCCGAGCGCTCGAAGGATTCGGGCACGCAGGTGGGCACCTGCATTGTAAGCCGGGACCATAAAATTCTTTCCATGGGGTATAACGGCATGCCCACCGGCTGCCTGGACGACGCCATGCCCTGGGAGCGGGACGGCGCCCCTCTGAACACCAAATACATGTATGTGTGCCATGCCGAGCTGAACGCCATTTTAAACAACGCCGGGGGCAATTTGCGGGGCGCGCGGCTGTACACCACCCTGTTTCCCTGCAACGAGTGCGCCAAGGCCATCATCCAAAGCGGCATTTCAGAGGTTATCTACCTTTCCGACAAATATGCCGACTCCGACAACACCGTTGCCAGCAAAAAAATGTTCGACATGGTGGGCATTAAGTACACCCCCTACAACCCCAGCGGGCGGGCGGTAACTCTTTCGCTGTAAGGCTTTTTGCACATATAAAAAAGGCACCGCTTTACAAGGGCGGTGCCGTTTTTTCTATTTCTTGCTTTAGCATTTTTGAACCGCCAGTTCTACTGGAGGGAGATAAATAATGCTTTAGCAACAGGTTTCCCCGCAGGGAAAACGCCCTACAAAAGTGCCCTAATAAGTACGAAAGCAACTACCGGCGATGCCATTTACCCGTTTACGGGTGGCGGGGCATGTGATGCGATAATATGATTCGATGCCCCTTGAGGGGCCAAGCCGGTATCAGCCCCTTTCAGGGGCTGTGAAAACCACTAGTTTATTAGTGGTTATGATTTTGCCCGCACAGTCGGCTCACCAAAGGGCGGCCACCTCGGTATACATGGAGGTATACTGCCGGGCAGAGGAACCCCAGCTGAAATCACATTCCATGCCGCGCTTTACCAGCACCCGCCACCCGGCGGGCTTTTCGTAGCCCTCTTTGGCCCGCACGCAGGCGTTCTGCATGTCATAGGCGTTGTAGCTGGCAAAGGTGAACCCGTTGCCGGTGCCGTCGCCCGAATCGTGAATGGTGTCCTTCAGGCCGCCGGTCTCCCGCACAATGGGCACGGTGCCGTAGCGCAGCGCCACCATTTGGGCAAGGCCGCACGGCTCCGACTTGCTGGGCATTAAGAACATATCGGCCCCGGCGTAAATTTTGCGGGCTAGCTCGGGAATAAAGCCAATTCGCAGCCCAAACCGGCCGGGGTAGCGCGCCGCAAGCTCCTGAAAAAAGTTTTCGTAGGTGTACTCGCCCGAGCCAAGAATAACCATTTGCATGCCGCCGGCAACAAGGCTGTCGGCCACATGGCGCACAAGGTCCAGCCCTTTGTGGCTTACCAGGCGGGTAACCATACCCATTACCGGGCTGCCGTCCTCCTCCAGGCCAAAGGTTTCCCGCAGGTCTTTTTTGCAGGCCGCCTTGCCCTTTTCAAAGTCCTCGGCGGTGTAGCGCGCGGCAATGTAGGGGTCGGTTTCGGGGTTGTACACCTCTGTGTCAATGCCGTTTACAATGCCGCACAGCTTGTACTGCTTTTTGCGCAAAAAATCGTCCAGCCCGTGGCCGAACCACGGGTCCAGAATCTCTTCGGCATAGGTGGGGGAAACCGTGCTCACCTTGTCGGCGCACTCAATGGCGCCCTTCATAAAATTGATGCAGCCGTCGTACTCCAGCAGGTGGGCGTCCTTGCGCCCAACGCCAATGGTCTCCTCCAGAATTTCAGGCCCGAACTTGCCCTGGTACTGTATGTTGTGAATGGTAAAAATGGTTTTAACCGCAGCGTATTTTTCAATATGGCGGTAGTAAAGGTTCAGGTACACCGGCACAAGGGCGGTCTGCCAGTCGTTGCAGTGAATGATATCAGGCACAAAATTCACGTGGAACAACGCCTCCAGAATGGCGCGGGAAAAAAAGGCAAACCGCTCGCCGTCGTCGTAAAACCCGTACAGGCCCTGGCGCTTAAAATAATACTCGTTGTCCAGAAAATAGTAGGTAACCCCCTGCAGGGTAAGCTCAAACAGGCCGCAATACTGGCTGCGCCAGCCCACCGGCACCGTGAAGTTGGTAATATATTTCAGCCTTTCCCGCCATTCCGGCTTCATGTCGCCATACAGCGGCAAAACAACGCGAATACCCACCTTGCGCTTGCGAATTGCAACGGGCAGGCTGCCGGCCACATCGCCCAGTCCCCCCGATGCAAAAAACGGGTATGCCTCACTGGCAGCAAACAAAACCTTCATACTATCCTCTCCTTGCTTGGGTATTCAACCGTGGATATGCGTACCAAAGGCGCCCTTTATACCACCCGGCTGCCCTTGCCAATAAACATGGGGAAGCTGGGCGAACCGCGCAGCACCTGCCCCTCGCAAATGGTTACGTTTTTGTCGGTAATTACGTTTTCCAGCACCACGCCGGGCTCAATCACGCTGCCCTGCATCACCACGCAATTTTTAAGCATGGCCCCTTTGCCCACCCGCACCCCGCGGAACAAAACGCTGTTCTCCACCTCGCCCGCCACAATGCAGCCGTCGGCCGCAAGGCAGTTCACCACCCTGGCGCCAATGGCGTAGCGCACAGGGGCTTCATCGCGCACCTTGGTATAAATGGGCCGCTGGGCGAGGAACAGCTTTTCCAGGTTCTCCGGCTTTAGCAGCCGCAGGTTCTGGTCAAAATAGCTATGCATGTCGCAAATGCGGGCCCGGTAGCCGCTGAAATGGTAGCCCTTTACCTTCAAAAGCTTGAGGTTGCGGGCCAGAATATCCCGCTCAAAATCCTCAAGGCCCCGCACCACCGCATCGCGAATGATGCTGATCAGCAGCTCCCGCCCAATTACATAAATGTACATGGAAAGGTTCTGGCTGCCCTTTTTGTAATCGTTGATGCGAATGTCGGTTACATAGCCGTCGTCGCTTAACGCGTAGGTAATGTTGTCGTCCAGCATGCCCTCGGCAATGCTGGATTTTTCATATACCGCGGTTACATTGGCCCCGCTGGCGCGGTGGCTCTTAATCAGCTCGCTGTAATCCAGGTTGCAGGCGGTGTCGCAGTCGCTCAGCACCACCAGCTCCTCCCTGCAAAAGGTAAGGTATTCCATCACGCTGTTCAGCGCCTCTATGCGGCCCTGGTACAGCCTGCCGGAATGCCGCCCCCTGGGCGGAAAAATAACAAGCCCGCCCCGCTTGCGGGAAAGGTCCCACTCTCGGCCGCTGCCAAGGTGGTCCATAAGGCTTTGGTAGTTTTCGCGCACAACAACGCCAATATTGTGAATACCCGCGTTCGCCATGCCGGAAAGCCCAAAGTCCACCATGCGGTACCGCCCCCCAAAGGGAATGGAGGCCATGGTGCGGTGGGCAATTAGTTCGGGAATATTGGCATCGTGCATATTGGCAAAAATAATGCCCATTGCGTTGCTGTTGGTCATACCTTTTCACCGTCCTTCACATCCTGCTCTACCATGGCCTTCGGGGCAACCTTGGCCCCCGCCCCAATGGTAACCCCCTCGGCCACCACCGAAACGCCCCACTTGGTAACATCGCTCATGTGTTCGGGCCGGGTGCCCACCACGGCGCCCTTTTTCACAACG
Organism: Oscillospiraceae bacterium; assembly: GCA_047973285.1. Classification (GTDB taxonomy): domain Bacteria; phylum Bacillota; class Clostridia; order Oscillospirales; family Ruminococcaceae; genus JAAYCI01. The sequence goes on from JBKEBR010000362.1 coordinate 7,395, forward strand.
GCGTTTTCGGCCACAATGGCGTAGTTAATCTGCGCGCCGTCCTCTATCACCGCGCCGGGCATAATAATGGAATCCCGCACCACGGCGCCGGGGCCCACCTGCACCCCCGCAAACAAAACGGCCGACTCCAGCTCCCCGTTCACAATGCAGCCCTCGGTTACCATAGAGTTTTCCACCTTGGCGTTGGGGCCCACATAGTGGGGCGGGCGCCCCGCCGTGCGGGAGTATATCTTCCACTCCGGGTCCCACACGTCCAGCGGCATGCTGGGGTTCAAAAGGTCCATGTTGGCCTCCCAAAGGCTGTCAATGGTGCCCACGTCCTTCCAGTAGCCCTCATAGGGGTAGGCCAGCATCTTCTGCTTTTCCTCCAGCATTTTGGGAATAATGTCCTTGCCGAAGTCGTTGCTGGACTTTTTGTCCGCCTCGTCGCCCTCCAAATAGCAGCGCAGCTTGTCCCAGGTGAAAATATAAATGCCCATAGACGCAAGGGTGGAATCGGCCTGCTTGGGCTTTTCCTGAAAGCGGGTGATGCGCCCTTTTTTGTCGGTGGTCATAATGCCAAACCGGTAGGTCTCCTCCGCTGGCACGTCCAGCACCGCAATGGTGCAATCGGCTTTGTTGGCCTTGTGGAAATCCAGCATTTTGGAATAATCCATCTTGTAAATGTGGTCGCCCGAAAGAATCAGCACATATTCGGGGTCGTACCCGGCAATAAAATTCAGGTTTTGGTAAATGGCGTTGGCGGTGCCCTTGTACCAGTCGCTGCCGGTGGCCTTTTGGTAGGGGGGCAGCACGTGCACACCGCCGTACAGGCGGTCCAAGTCCCATGGCTGGCCATTGCCGATATAGTCGTTCAAAACAAGCGGCTGGTACTGGGTTAAAATGCCCACCGTATCAATGCCGGAATTCACGCAGTTGGAAAGGGGAAAATCGATGATGCGGTATTTCCCCCCAAACGGAACCGCCGGCTTTGCAAGCTTTTTGGTAAGCGCGTACAGGCGCGAGCCCTGCCCGCCGGCAAGCAGCATGGCAACACATTCTTTCATATAGGTCCCCCTTTTCCCGCCAAACGCGGCAGGAAGTAATGTAGGCCGAGCAACTGTGCAATGCGGCCGGGCCGCACCGCGGCAAAACTATTTTTTGGGCGCCGCCTTGCCCTGCTGCGGGGCGCGCGGCTTTGGAACCTTAAAGAACAGGCACGAGAGGGGCGGCAGCGAAACCTCTATGCTGTGCTCAAACCCGTGCAGCGGCACCGGGCTGCTGCCCACCGTTTCGTTGGAAAAGCCCGCCCCGCCAAAACGCGGCGCATCGCTGGAAAGAATTTCCCGGTAGCGCCCCTTGCGGGGCACCCCAAACCGGTAGCCCTCGCGCAGCACCGGGGCAAAATTGCAGCAAATAAGCATTTCGTTCCCTTCGCCGTCTTTGCGCAAAAACACAATAATGTTCTGGGTGTTGTCGTCCGGCACCACCCACTGGAAGCCCTCCCAGGAAAAATCCTTTTTCCAGAACACGGGGGTTTCCCGGTACAGCCGGTTCAGCTCGCCGCACCAGCTGCGCAGCCCGGCGTGGCTTTCGTAAGAAAGCAGGTTCCAGTCCAGCTGGCGCGCTTCGCTCCACTCCAGAAAATGGCCGAATTCCTGCCCCATAAACAGCAGCTTTTTGCCCGGGTGGGCCATCATATACCCGTAAAAGGTGCGCAATTCCGAAAACTTTTCCTCGTAGCTGCCCGGCATTTTCTCAATCATGCTTTTTTTGCCGTGCACCACCTCGTCGTGGCTGATGGGCAGAATAAAGTTTTCGCTGAAGGCGTAGAAAAAGCTGAAGGTAAGCTTTTCGTGGCTGCCCGCGCGGAACAGGGGGTCGGTTTGCATGTAAGCCAGCGTGTCGTTCATCCAGCCCATATTCCATTTAAAATTAAACCCAAGCCCCCCCGCGTGCACCGGGGCACTCACCAGCGGCCACGAGGTGGATTCCTCGGCCACCATAAGGCTGCCGGGGCAGCGCTTGAACACGGCGGTGTTCAGCTTGCGCAAAAGGTCTATGGCCTCCAGGTTTTCCTGCCCGCCGTTGGCATTCGGCTCCCATTCGCCCTCGTTGCGGCTGTAGTTCAAATACAGCATGCTGGCCACCGCATCCACCCGCAGGCCGTCTATATGGTAGTTTTCCAGCCAAAACAAAGCGCTGGAAATAAGAAAACACTGTACCTCGGGGCGGCCAAAATCAAACACCATGGTGCCCCATTCTTTGTGCTCCGCCCGCAGGGGGTTCTGGTCCTCGTAGCAGTTGGTGCCGTCAAACTTATACAGGCCAAATTCGTCCTTGGGGAAGTGGGCGGGCACCCAGTCCATCAGCACCCCTATGCCCGCCTTGTGGCATTGGTCCACAAAATACATAAAGTCGCGGGGGGTGCCGTAGCGGCTGGTGGGGGCAAAATACCCGGTGCACTGGTAGCCCCAGCTGCCGTCGTAAGGGTATTCGGTAAGGGGCATCAGCTCTATATGGGTGTAGCCCATTTCCTTCACATAGGGAATCAGCACGGCCGCAAGGTCGCGGTAGCTGTAGGGGTTGCCGTCCTCGTGCATTTTCCAGCTGCCTGCGTGCACCTCGTAAATGTTCAGCGGCCCGTTTTGCGGGTTTTCTCGCTGCTTGTTCCGCTGCCATTTTTCATCGTGCCACTTATAGCCCTCCAGGCTGTACACCTTGCTGCAATTCGAGGGCCGTGTTTCGGCGTGCAGCGCATAGGGGTCGGCCTTGAACACAAGCTCGTCGTCCGGCGTGGTAACGCAGTATTTATAAATATCGTATTCGGCTATGCCCGCAATAAAGCATTGCCAAACACCCGTTTTGGAAATGTTCTGCATGGGGTGCGCCCCCGGCATCCAGCGGTTGAAATCTCCCACCACGCTCACCGCCTTGGCACGGGGTGCCCACACCCGGAACAAGGCCCCCTGCTGCCCGCCCACCTGGCACAAATGAGAGCCCAAAAAACGCTGGCTGTCGTAATGGGTTCCCTTTTTAAAATTGTAAATGTCTGTATCTGCTTTAAGGCTGGTAATTTTTTGCATGCCACCCTCCACACCTGCGCCCGCTCTGGGCGATTTTTTGTTGTAAAAACCCGTTTGCGGCAAAAAAAGAAAACAAGCACACCCTGCCCCTAAAAGGAAAGGCCCCACATTTCTCTTTCAACCGCATCAAACAGCACAAGCAGGTTGAAACCACTGTTTAGCGTACAAACAACAACACCACTGGCAAAATAGCTGCCGTAGCGCTTTCTTCTTTTTCATTGTACCCAATTAACCCTGCAAATGCAATAGTTTTATGTAATATATAGGCAAATTGAGCCTTAAACATTTCTCGTTTTTTGTGCAATATATACAGTTTTATAGTCATATATTGCCATTTGGTACAAAACCGCGGCGACTCGCCTTATCCGCCCGCTTCACCGCTTTCTTTCGCTTGCAAAGCCCGCCCCTATACAGGCCTTGGCCGCCCCGGCCTGTATAGGGCTTTGCCAAAGGCCTTCCGCCGCAAGCGCAGCCTTTCAAACCCCGGTTGTATTCCCGTATTTCCGCACAGCAGGCCCTGCCCTGTTCCTTCTCTTTGTCCGCCCCTCTCTTATATTTCACTATTTTTTCAAAGCAGCCGCCCGCCCCCTGCCCGGCGCCGCTTTTTTCAGTTTGGCCCGGGCGGGCCCGTTGCCCGTTTTCTTCCAGGGCATTTTACCGCTTTGCCCTGCCTTGCCCTTCTCTGCCCTGCTTTGCCCTTCCGCCGCGAGGCAGGGCCGCCGCCTTCCCCGCTTGCGGCAATGTCCCCATAAAAAAACAGCAAAAAACCGGCGGAGCCAAGGCTCCGCCGGTTTTTATCCTCTGCATAAACAGGGGCGCTGCATCAATCCAGCACGTACACATTCAAAACACGCTTGCCAAAGGAACGGCACTCGGCGTTGGATTCAAAATACAAATCAATATCCACATAGCCGTCCATCATGGCAATGCCGGTGTCGCTGGCTATGGCATACCCGTACACAAAGCTGCCATCCTCGGCGGCAATGTACAGGCGGGTGCCATAGGGAATAACGTTGGGGTTTACCGCAACGGTTCCGCAGTAAAGGCCCTGCCCGCCTGCGCCCCGCCCCGCCGAAGCGCTGTAGGCGGTGCACACCGCCTCTATTTTGCGGCTGTAACTGGTGGGCAGCCCATCTTCCCCAATGGAAACTCCCAAAACTTCATCAATGGTGGAAACCGCCACCCCTTTTTCAAAAGAAGCGGAGGGCTCATCGTAGGGGTGGTATACGGCGGCCAGGCTCAGCAGCTCCTGCCCCTCCCGCACGCCGTCCACCAGCCTTGTGCGCACCGCGGCATCATATATGCGGCTTTTGCTTTCCACAAAGGCTTCGGTGCTGCCCGCGGCGGCAAGGGCGGTTTTATAGGCCTCTATATCCTCGCCTGAAACCTCAATTCGCCTTGTCTCCTCGGCATAATCCACCCGCCGCACATAAATGTTCATGTCGCGGGCCAGCGCGGTATCCGCCGCCGGTTCAACGAAATCATGTTCACCCAACACAATGTTTTCGGCGGCAAGGGCGTCGGCCACCGTTCCCTCTGAAACCTCAAAAGAAGAGGTCTCCCCGTCGGCCATTATGCTCACCGCAAAAGAGCGGTTAATCACAATGTTGGTACCGTTCATGCCGTTGTCGGTGTAAATCACCTGGTCGTTGTGGGTGGTATTCACCCCGGCCAGCTGCAAAATTTCCTCGGGCTGGCGGCTGGTGGTTACCAAAACATGGCTGGCGCCGTTGGAATCGGTAATGGTTACCACGTCCAGCGAAAGCAAAACCGAAAACAACGCAAGCAGCAGGCCAAACACCAAAACCCCCGAAACAATTATCCGGTGGGTACGGTTCATCTTTCGGCGCAGGCGTTCTATGGTTCTTTGCATACAGTCTCCTTTTTGTACATACCCCCGCAAAAGGCTTACCGCCTTTTGGATAAAAAGAGAGGGCCGCCCCCTTTTTATAGGCGCGCCATGCCCAAACCAGCATAAAACCCCCATGCAAGGGGCAAGGCGCAAAAGGGCAAATGTGTGGGTGTATTCTACCAAACGGCTTTGCGGCGCGTCAACAGGCCAAAAGCCAACCAAAGGCCATTAAACCCGGTTTTTTGCGTAAAAAAGCGGGCTGGCCGCCCTTCTGCTTCACCATGCTCGTTCTGGTGCGCTTTTTCTCGGTTTTATAAAGCTTCAAAAATAAATAATAACGTAAATTCGTTATTATTTAAAGCCCCCATGGGCGCTCCAGCCCTCCGGCAACTTTGGAGGATTTGCCATAATACGCTCTGAAAATTGGCTATTTTGGGGGAAATAGCGCGTTATTTGCTCATTTTTTATTCATACTTTCTTCACAGGAGGGCAGGCCGCTTTAGCCGCCCGCGTACTTGGCGGCAATCTCCTGCAGCAACAAAAGGTTGTCCTCCATGTCCTGCACCAGCTTAAACTGGGTGCGGCAGCGGTCCAGGTTTTGGCCGGGGCGCTCAATTTTAAAGTAAGAGTCCCCCTCCAAATAATCGGTTAAAAAGCGCATGCCGCATTCCAGTGTTATCAGGCGGGCCCCCTGGGGCAGCAATTCCTTTTCCCGGGGGGTAAGGGCGCCGCCCGCCGTTTCAAGGTAGCCCCTGGTGTAGGCCTCAAACAAATCCAGGCTCAGCGCCACCTTGGAAAGGTCCCGTTCGTCTTCGGCGGCGGTGGTGGCCCCAAAACGAATAGAGTCCCCGTAATCGTTCAGCGAAAGGCCGGGCATAATGGTGTCAAGGTCAATCACGCAAACCGCTTTGCCGGTTTTCTTGTCAAACAGAATATTGTTCAGCTTGGTGTCGTTGTGGGTAACCCGCAGGGGCAACTCCCCCTTTTGCAGCAGGTTTACCAGCAGGCCGCAGTCCTCGGCCCGGGCAAGGGCAAACTCAATTTCCCTGCGGCAGCCCGCCGCCCTGCCCAGCCTGTCGGCCTCTGCCGCCTGCCGCAGCGCCTCCAGGCGGCGGGGCGTATCGTGAAAATGGGGAATGGTTTCGTGCAGGGTTTCGGCAGGGTAGTTTTGCAGCTTGTTCAAAAAGTCTCCAAACGCCCGGGCTGACTCATAAAAAACCTCAACGGTGGGGCTTTTTTCATAGCAAAAGCTGTCTTCAATATAGTGGTAGCTGCGCCAGGGCATTCCCTCTATATCATAATAGGCGGGCTTCCCCTCAAAGGTTTTCAAAAAATGAAGGGTGCCGCGCGCGGCGTCTTCCCCCTCCGCCTCCAGCCTCTCGCGCAGGTATTCGGTTACCCCCACAATATTCTGCATCACGTCCTCCGGCTTTTTAAACACGTTGGTGTTCAGCCGCTGCAAAATGTAGGCCAGGCGGGGGCTGGCGCTGCTGCCAGCATACAGGGCATAGGTATCGTTGATATGCCCCGAGCCAAAGGGCTCCATGGCAACAATTTTCTCTTCATAGGGAAACGCCGCAAGGGCCTCTGCCAGGCATCTGTTTTCTTTGTTCAATATTCGTTTCACTCCTGCAAAAATACGGCAACGGGGGAATTTTATAACCGCGCAGTTGCTATTGTTGCCTTTGCCCTATTTTACCCTATTTCCGCTTGCAATACCACCCCCCGGCCCGGGCGCCTTGCCGCGCGCCGCCCACAGGCAGGGCCCCCTCTTCCCGCTTTTTCAAAAGGAAGGGCCTTCAAAAATATCCCGCCGGTATGGCCCTATGAAAATATTCCCGAATATGGTAAAATATAGGCCAATCAAAACCGTACCGTTTACTTTAGGAGGCAGCTTTTTGGCGAACCAAAACATACGCAACTTTTGCATCATTGCCCATATCGACCATGGAAAATCCACCCTGGCCGACCGCATTTTGGAGCTTACCCAAAGCGTGGACCTTCGCCAAATGTCCTCCCAATTGCTGGACAATATGGATTTGGAAAAGGAGCGGGGCATTACCATCAAGGCCCGGGCGGTTACCCTGCACTACAAGGCAAAAAACGGGCAGAGTTACGAGCTGAACTTAATTGACACCCCCGGCCACGTAGACTTCAACTACGAGGTGAGCCGCTCGCTGGCCGCCTGCGAGGGCGCCATTCTGGTAATCGACTCCACCCAGGGGGTGGAGGCCCAAACCCTTGCCAACACCTACCTTGCCCTTGAGCACGACCTGGAGCTGGTGCCCGTTTTAAACAAAATGGACCTTCCCTCGGCAGACCCCGAAAGGGTGGCCCGCGAGGTGGAGGAGGTTATTGGCCTGCCCGCCATGGACGCCCCCCGCATTTCCGCCAAGGCAGGCATTGGCATAGAAGAAGTGTTAGAGCGGGTAGTGGCTGAAATTCCCCCGCCCAAGGGCGACGAAAACGCCCCGCTGAAGGCCCTTATTTTCGATTCGGTGTACGACAGCTACAAGGGCGTTATTGTGTATCTTCGCATCTTCGAGGGCACCCTGAAGCCGGGCGACACCATTCGCATGATGCAAACCGGGGCCGAGTTCAACGTGGTGGAAATTGGCCGCATGGGCGCTTTGAACCTTGCCCCCGCCGAGGCCCTTGCCGCCGGCGAAGTGGGTTACCTTACCGCCAGCATTAAAAACGTGCGCGAAACCCGCGTGGGCGACACCGTAACCCACGCCAAACGGCCCGCCACCGAAGCCTTGGCCGGCTACCGCAAGGTGGTGCCCATGGTGTTCTGCGGCATTTACCCCGCCGACGGGGCCGACTACCCCGATTTGCAGGACGCGCTGGACAAGCTGCAGCTGAACGACGCCTCCCTCTCCTTCGAGCCCGAAACCAGCGCCGCCCTTGGCTTCGGCTTTCGCTGCGGCTTTTTGGGGCTGCTGCATTTGGAAATTATTATTGAGCGCTTAGAGCGGGAGTTCGATTTAAACCTGGTTACCACCGCCCCCAGCGTGGAATACCACATTACCCTTACCAGCGGCGAAATGGTAAAGGTGGAGAACCCCACCAACTACCCCGACCCCGCCCGCATTGCCAAAGCCGAAGAGCCCATTGTAGACGCCCACATTTACACCCCCAACGAGTATGTGGGCAGCCTGATGGAGCTTTGCCAGGAGCGCCGGGGCACCATGAAGGACATGAAATACCTTGACGCCACCCGGGTAGACTTGCATTATATTCTGCCCCTTGGCGAAATTGTGTACGATTTTTTCGATGCCATTAAAAGCCGCAGCCGGGGCTACGCCAGCTACGACTACGAGTTGAACGGCTTTGCCGAAAGCAAGCTGGTAAAGCTGGACGTTCTGCTGAACGGCGAGGTGGTGGACGCCCTGAGCTTTATTGTGCATGCCGACAAGGCCTATGCCCGCGGGCGCCGCCTGTGCGAAAAATTAAAAGACAACATTCCCCGCCAGCTGTTTGAAATTCCCATTCAGGCGGCCATAGGCGGCAAGGTAATTGCCCGCGAAACCGTAAAGGCGGTTCGTAAAGACGTGCTGGCCAAATGCTACGGCGGCGACATTACCCGCAAAAAGAAGCTGCTGGAAAAGCAAAAGGAAGGCAAGAAAAAAATGCGCCAAATTGGCAGCGTAGAGGTACCCAGCGAGGCCTTTACCGCCGTGCTGAAGCTGGACGAGTAGACCCGCTCCCGGCCCACCCACCGCCGCCTTGCCACTGCTTTGCTATACAGCACAAAGTTTTGCGCTTTGCACCCCCACCCCGCCCTGCAATGCACACAACGCAGGGCCAAAGGGCCCGCCTGCCCCGCCCTACTCCGGCTTTGTAGCAGGTAGCCTTCCCTTTTAGCAAAAGGTTGCCCATGGCATTGTAAAAAGGCAGCTGCCGTTAAAATTGTTGTTGTTCTGGCCGTTATTTGCCGGGGCGCCCGAAAATTATAATTTTACCAACGGCTGGGTTGGCACGGTTGGCTTTGCCATTGTTGGTGTTGCCGCTCTTTTTTTGCCTGCCAACGGCAAAGCGCCCGAAGAAAAAAGCAAAAAAAGTTAGCATTTCCACTGGTTAAAATTGGTTCAAAGCGGAATGAATGCTTTGCCAAAATGCCTTCTCATATCCCCGGCATTTCCACCCGCTTCACCCACAGCCAGGGTGTAACAGGCACCCGGGCAAAAGAAAGGGCAGTAAAATTCATTGGCACCCCGAAAAGCCCGGCTTTTGGGCAAAATGGTGTGGCCGCCGGCTTTACCTTTTAACGGCTTTTCCGCCACAACCTTGGTTGCAAGAAAGCTTTGCCCGAATTTTCCCGGCATGGCGCAGCCCCGGCCAATCCACAGCAAAAAAAATGCACAGCCACCCCCGGCCAAAACAGCCGGGGGTGGCTGTCTTTTCATCAAGGCAAACTCCCTTAAAACAGGCGGGCCTTTGGGGCGGCGCAAACCCCTTCCCCCGCGGCAAACGCCCTGTATATCCATTTTTATTTAATACACATCCACCGGCATACCGGTGCCTTTTCATGTTGTTGCATTGCAACATCTCTTTTCCGGCAAAGGGTTTTTAAAAGCACCGCCGGGCAGCAAGCAAATTCAGGTTTTCCTCTTTTTATAACAAAGGCGGCCTGCCCTCTATAAAAAGCAAGCGTGCACAGTTTTCATTGTTTTAAAAAAGAGCCAAAAATAAACGGGGTTCAAAACGGAATCTCCCCCGCTTATTCCACAAAAATATGGGCTGCTGCCTGCCGGGCAGGCCTCCGTAACAGCGGTTCACCCCCGGCACATAATAACCATCCCCCGGCGTAGCCGGGGGTATTTCATATACGGGCGTAGCCCTGGAACACTAGCTACGCCTCACGTGGCGCAATTATGGGCCTGACATTCGCGTAGGTCAAGGAATGTGCATAACTTTAACTGCTCACACTTCTCCTACCTTTACCCTACTTTGGCAACTACTATATCGCTTTCGTCAGCCTTCTGCATCTCTCTTTTCTTTTTTAGGACATAAAGGATCTCATTATCGGCAGAAGCCTTTTAAGGAACCACTCGCCTAGCGAGTGGTTTTCGTTATACAAAAAAGCCCCCAGTGAAACTGGGGGCCGGCTGCTCTTGTTTCAAAAAAAATTTAAA
>JBKEBR010000363.1:0-7440 GCA_047973285.1 Oscillospiraceae bacterium
CGAAAAGTTTTGCAGAAACTTTACCCCCGCTTTGTTCAGCAGGCTGCCGTAGGCGGTGTAGCTTTCTTCCTCGGTGGGCAGGCGGTACAGCTTGCCGGCCACCTTCACCACCAGCCCCTCGGGGTTCAGGTGAACGGGCGATACAAAGTTGATAAGCCCCCCAAAGCTTGCAAGGTCCATTTTTTGCCGGCGTACCGTTAGGCGGTACAAAAAAGCTTCCTCAAGGCCTGCAAAACGCAGCGGCTGCTGGGCCGTGTTGGGCCGCAAAAGGCCCATATACTCGCCCGCCAGCGCTTCTTCCTGGTTGGCCGAAACCGCCACCCAGGCACAGCTGCCGTCCTGCTCTTCAAAGGGAGATTTTAAGCGGTAAAAGGTGCCGTACTGCAAAAGCGCGCGGTGCTGCTTGTAATAGGCAATTTGCAAGGCAATGTCCTGGCGGTTGGCGGCGGTAAGCAGGCGCATGTCCAGCTCGTACCCCAAAAGGCCAAAAATGGCCGTGTTGAAACGGGTTTCCAGCGGGGTATTGCGCAGGGTTTGGTGGTTTGGCACCGCCGAAACATGGCACCCCATGGTGCAGGGCGGGTAGCCGTAGCTGGTGCCGGTTTGTATTTTTTGCCGCTCGCAGGCGTCGGTATCGTCGCTGGTCCAAATTTGGGGCATATAGGCAAGCACGCCAAGGTCGAACCGGTTGCCGCCGGAGGAACAGCCCTCAAACAAAATATCCGGGTGGGCCAGGCAAATTTCATTGAACAATTCGTACAGGCCAAGCGCATAGCGGTGCATAAAAGAACCCTGGTTTTGCAGCGCTGGGGAAAAATTGTCGGAAATATGGCGGTTCATATCCCACTTTACATAGGCTATGTTGGCAGAGCCCAGCACCCTGTTTACCGATTCTATAATGTACCCTCGCACCTCGGGGCGGCACAAATCCAGCACATACTGGTTGCGTCCCGTACAGGGCACGTAGCCCGGGGTTTGCACAATCCAATCGGGGTGGGCGCGAAACAGGTCGGAATCGGCGTTCACCATTTCCGGCTCAAACCACAGGCCAAACTGCATGCCAAGGCTGTTGATTTTTTGGGCAAGCCGCTTGAGGCCGCCCGGCAGCTTGCCGGTGTTCACATTGTAATCTCCAAGGCCTGCGGTGTCGGAATTGCGCTTGCCAAACCAGCCGTCGTCCAGCACAAACAGCTCCACGCCAAGTTTTTTGGCCACCTTGGCCATGCCCAGCAGCTTTGCCTCGTTAAAATTAAAATAGGTGCCCTCCCAGTTGTTCACCAGCACGGGCCTTGGGGCGGCGGCCCACCGGGGCGGCAGAATATGCCGCTTTATAAAGTGGTGCATGTTTTGGCTCATGCCGTTTTTGCCTTTTTCGCTGAAGGTGAGAACCGCCTCTGGGGCCACAAAGCTCTCCCCGGGGGCCAGCGGCCAGGCAAACCCGCTGCCCGCCACCCCCTGCAAAATGCGCAGGCGGCCATGGGTGTCTACCTCGGCCGAAGCCTCGTGGCTGCCGGAATACACCAGGTTAAAGCCGTACACCTCGCCGGTGTGCTCGGTGGCGCCCGGCGCGGCCAAAAAGAAAAAGGGGTTGCACCGGTGCCCCGAAGCGCCGGTGGTACTGCCAAACTGCAACAGGCCGGGGGCAAGGGCATGGGGGGTAACATGGCATTCCCTGGCCCAGGCGCCGGTTAGGGTATACAGGGTAAAATTGTGGTGGGGGAAATCCAGCTGGCTGCTGAGGCAGCGGGTTAGCGTGGCCGCGGCATTGCCCCGGTTGGTAACCCGCACCCGCTTGGCAATAACATCCGCCTCATAAAAAACCGTGTAAAAAAGCTCCACCGAAAGGCCGGAATTTTCAGAAAAGGAAAGGGCCAGTGTTTCGTCGGCGCCGTGCCCCGCCGGCATGCCGCCCGTGGGGGCGCTGCCGCCCCGGCTTTCCACCGCGGTTTGGTAGGTGTACTCGGTGGTACCGCCGCCGCCCGGCAAAACGGCGGCAAGGGCGCCGCGGCGGTAATCTCCCCTGTTGGCCGGGGAAAGCTCCAGGCACAGGCTGGAAAGGGCGGGCATATCCGCCCGGCATTTTACGTCTGAACCAAACCCCGCGTCCGCCTTTTCTTCTAGGGGGGCGGCATTTTGTACGGCAATTCTGGCGCCGTAGTGCAGGCACTCCAAAAAACCGCTGCGCACCGAAAGAATATAGCTGGTGTTGCGGGTATGCAGCTGAATAATTCCGTTTTCTATTTGTATCATGGCTCTCCTCCGGTTTTTATACGGGGTATGGCCCGCCCTTTATTGCAATGCTTTGTTTTATTATGCTGCGCAAGTGTTTTTTCGTCAACCGCCCGTTTGCAAAAAGGATAAAAATTTATACACCTTTCCGCCAAAAACGCCAAAGCCCCCGAAGGGGCGCAGCGGCGAAGGGTGATAAGTGCATATGGTCGTGAATGCACTTAATAAGGAATGCAGGGGTGTGTTGCCTTTTCACTTCAACAATAATATATAATTTATACACAATTCAAACATAAATTCGGTCAATAGTATAAAATATCACCAAAAATAGGAAAAATCTCTATGCGGTTTGCCCATTGCTTTAACTGTACTGCAATGGTATAATTAAGCCATAAAAAAGGAAAGAGGTGATTCCGATGTACCAAGTTGAAGAACTTGTTCAGTTTGGGCAGGGCAGATGAAACAGGAAGCACTTTCACTCTACTCTGAGTAAGAGGAAAAGCCCGGGTTGCGTAGTTGGGGGCGGTGCATAACAATTTCGCACATGCCGAACAATGTAGCAATTTTCCGGCAAGATGATAGATATTTTGAAGTTTAACCTGTTAACACTCTGTTCTGCCTGCTGAAAGGCACAGGAAATACGAAATGGTACGCAAATGTTTTCGTTTATGCCATTTTAAAATTCAGAGAAAGGTTTCAGGGTAAAGATAAAATTGTTCCATGGGTTTGTAGCTTCTATACAGGGAATGCCCCGGCCCGGCGGATAACGTAGCATTATACAATACACCGGTTTTATTCGCGTGTAGGTACCTGTTGTACACCGCTTTACAAGTTCGGTTCTTGGCATTTTATATAGATGATGCAGTTGCACTGCGAAAGCCAGTTGATGTTTTGAAGTTTTTTGTTGTGTTTGTTTTGCAAAGGGTTCAAAACGTTATTCCGCTGGGCAAAGGTACAAAAGGCTCAGCAAGGCAGGATGTTGTTCCGAAGTGGTCGGTTGCAATGTTTTAAAATTCGACGGGTGCAATTCCCCTATCTTGACAAAAAGGTATTGTCCAATGAAGTAGTTTGCCGCCGCCGCTGAAAAGCGGCGGCTTTTATTGTAAGGCCCCGGCCCGGTATTTTACCGGGCCGGGGCCTTTTGCCTGCCAACAAAAAAACACGCTGCGGGCTGTATGCATTTCCGCCTGGCGCTGCAAATGGCAGAACCGCCGGGCCGTACAAAGCAAAACCCGCCACACCGCCGCTTACACCTGGCGGCAAAACGCCCCCGCCGCTTTGCCGCTCCACATAAAACCGGCAAGGCCCCACGCAAAACCAACCCCCCGGGCGGGCCTTTTGCAGGCCGCCGAGGGGCGGGTTCTCTGCCGGGGCAGGTTATTCCAGTACAAAATTTTGCGATTTGAAGTTGCTGTAATACCGGCCGTCAATGGCGGTAAACTTCAGCACGCAATAGTCCGGGTCGGTAACGCCAAGGGGGTAATACAGCACGTCCCCGCTTTTCCACAGCAGTTCCTTGTGGGCGGCGTCCTCCAATACCTCTATGGTACCCCGCAGCATTACCCCCCTGAAAAACCGCTTGTCGCCAAAATAAAGGCAGGCCTTGGGGTTTTTGCGAAACTGCCCCACCCGCATGGAGGAGGTGTTGGTGGAAAAATAAATGGTTTTAAGACCCTCGCACTTTCTGGGCTTCAGCAGGGCCTTGGTGTTGGGAAAGCCCTGTTCGTCCACCGAGCTTATATAGGAAATGGATTGCTTGGCGATTAAGTCTCCTATGGTTTTTTCGGGGTCCTTCAGCATTTTCTTTTCCTCGCTTTTTGTGCCCGGCCTTACAGCTGCAGGGCATTTTTTATGGAAACGCCCGTGGGGGTGGCGGCTATGCCGCCAAGGGCTGTTTCGCGCAGTTCATAGGGCAGCTTTTTGCCCACCCGGTACATTGCCTCTACCACTTCGTCGGGCGGAATAAGCGGGTCTTGCCCGGCAAGGGCCATGTCGGCGCTGATCAGCGCGTTGGCCGCCTGCGATGCATTGCGGAAGGAGCAGGGCATTTGCACAAGGCCCGCCACCGGGTCGCACACAAGGCCCATACAGTTCATAAGAACAATGGATACCGCGTTGCCAATTTGCCGGTTGCTGCCCCCCGCCAAAAAAACAGCGGCGCCACCGGCCATGGCGGCGGCAACGCCGCACTCTGCCTGGCAGCCCCCCTCCGCACCGGAAACAGTGGCATTTTTTGTAATAATGGCGCCTATGCCGGCGGCCACCAGCAGGGCATTCATAATTTGGGGCTGGTTGGCACCGGTGTGCTCGGCGGCGGTAATAAACACCGCCGGCATTACGCCGCAGGCACCGGCTGTGGGCGCCGCGCAAATACGCCCCATAGAAGCGTTTACCTCGCTGCAAGAAAGCGCAAGCGCCATGGCCCGGTTTACGGCGCCGCCTGCAAAACCGGCGCCTTCGGCGTAGGTTTGCTGCTTTTGCGCCTGGCCCGAAATAAGGTTGCCCGGCATGGTTTGCGGCTGCCGCAGCGCCTTGCCCGCGGCGGCCTGCATAATTTGCCAGCGGGCCTCCAGCCGGCGGTAAACAGCCGGTTCGGTTTCTTCGGTAAGCTTCATTTCGTTTTGCAAAATTACCCCGTACAACGGCTTTTCTTCGGCCGCGGCGAACAATTCCTCAAAATTACGATACATCTACCAAAATCACCTCTGTTACATGCTGTAAAGTGCGTACCTTGCCGGCAACCGCCGGGGAAATGCGCCCGTCGGCCTCTATTACAGGGGCGGCCGCCTGGCCTTTGCTCTCGCGGGAAAGGCGCAGCACCCCAATGTTAATACCGTTCTCGGCCAATACCCGGCTCACCTCGCTAATTACCCCCGGCCTGTCCAGGTGGGGCACAATTAAGGTGGGGCACTCTGCCGAAAATTCAATGGCCAGCTTGCCAATGCGGTGAATGCGAATGCGCCCGCCGCCAATGGAGGAGCCCCAAATTTCGGTTTGGGTGCCGTCGGTGTGGTGAAAGGTGATGTGCACTGAATTTTCGTGCATCCAGTCCAAATCCTCTTCGGTGTATTCGGACTGCACACCGCGCCCGGCGGCAATACCGTCTATATTGCGTATGTTTTCGTCATCCTCGGCATAGCCAAGGGCGCCTGCCAGCAGGGCCTTATGGGTGCCGTGCCCCCCGCCGGTTTTGGCAAAGCTGCCCGAAAGGGCAAAGGTAACTTTGGCAAAGGGCTTTGCCGCAATAAGGGCCGCCACCCGGGCAAGCCGGGCCGCCCCCGCCGTATGGCTGGACGAAGGCCCTATCATAACAGGGCCCAACACTTCGAAAATGCTAAGTTCCATGCTTCCTCCCATGGGCGCGGCCTGCCGCCGCAGCACTGTGCCCGCCACCCCGGCGGCGTTTTTCATATTGTACCATTTTTGGAAAGCCACGCATAGCAAATTTGCAGATTTGCCGCCAGGGCAGGGGCTTGACAAAAACCTTCGCCCACAATATAATGAGTTTATACTCATTGAGTTGGAGGTCATTGTTTGGCAGTAACACGGCAGCAACAAAAAGAGGCCACCCGGCAAAAAATAATGCAGGCCGCCTACGCGGTGTATGCAAGCGAAGGCTTTGCCGCCACCACCGCCGCCATTGCACGGCAGGCGGGGGTTTCCCACGGCACGGTGTTTGCGCATTTCCCCACCCAGGAAAATTTGCTGGTTTGCCTGGTGGAAAGCTTTGGCGCCGCCCTGGCGGGCAGTATCCACGATTTGGCGGCGGCGGGCAACTCGGTGGAAGAGCTTCTTGCCGCCCACCTGGCCATATTGCAGCGGCAAGAGGGCTTTTACACCCGCCTGGTTGCGGAAAGAAGCCTGCTGCCCGCCGCGGTGCAAACAACGCTGGCCAGTACCCAGTCTGCCCTTTCCCACCACCTGAACATACGCATGAGCGCCGAAATAAAAGCCGGCGCCATTAAAAACCTGCCGCCCCACCTGCTGTTTAACACCTGGATGGGCCTTGTGCACTACTACCTGCTGAACAAAGACCTGTTTTCCCCCGGCGCCCCCCTTTTGCCGCGCTACGGCGCCGAGCTGATACACGCCTACCTTGCCCTTGTAAAAACCAGTTAGGAGCTGATTGTAATGAAAACCTGTATTGCCTGTGGTATGCCCATGAAACAGCCGGAGGATTTTGCCGGCGGAGATTCCAGTAAAAATTACTGCCGCTACTGTGCCCGCCCCGACGGCACCATGCAGTCTTTTGAAGAAAAAAAAGCTGGTATGGCGCAATTTATTGTAGAAACCCAAGGGTTTGACGGGCAGGCGGCAGAGGCAATGGCGCTGGCCGCCATGAAGCAGCTGCCCGCCTGGAAAAGCCTTTTCGAGTAGGCCCGCCCATGGAAAGTTTACGCCGGCTGCCCAACATAGGCGGGGTTTTAGAGCGCAGCCTGCACGCCGCGGGCATTGGCACCCCCGAACAGCTGCTGCAAACGGGCAGTAAAAATGCCTTTATCCGCATACGCCTTGCGGCAAACAGCGGGGCCTGCCTGCATGTGCTGTACGCCCTGCAGGGCGCCGTGGAGGGGGTGCGCTACCCCCTGCTTTCCGCGGCCACAAAGCAAGACCTGAAAAATTTTTACAATTCTTTACAGACAGGGAACCGCCTGACACATCCTGCCTGCCGGTTTGCTTTTGGGCAGCGCTGCGTTCAAAAAAGAGGGGCCGCTTTGTTTTCACAAAGCGGCCCCTCTTTTCTATTGCTTTATTATTCTGCTTTACTATCCTGTCCTATTTTACAGGCAGGTCATTTTTCACCTTTATACCACCCGGCGAACCAACCGGTAATAGGTGCGCGCCGTTTGCCGGTACACAAAAATATACACAAGGGCATACAGCAGCACGGTAACCAGGGTAGACACCAGCAGCAAAGCCGTGTTGGTAACGCCAAAAATTAGCATTACGCGGCTAATGGCAACAAACGCCACCCCAATGTGCAGCACCGCCACCCCAAGCGGCAAAAAGAAAATGGTTCTTATTTGCGCGCCTATGGTTTTTTTCACCTCTTCATCGCTCATGCCCACTTTTTGCAAAATATCGACACGGGCGCTGTCATCGTACCCTTCGGAAATTTGCTTATAGTAAATAATCAGGGCGGCGGCCAGCAAAAATAAAACGCCAAAATAACTTCCCAAAAACAAAAAGCCGCCGTGCATAGCATACCAC
>JBKEBR010000364.1:0-2819 GCA_047973285.1 Oscillospiraceae bacterium
CGCCACCGCCATGCAGGGGCGGCAATAGGGGCTGTACCGGCAGGCATTGCAGGGGGCGGCAGGGAACGCGTCGCACTGCCGCACGGCCTGCAGGGTGGGGATGTTATCCCAGTAATCGCCCACAGAGGCCCTTTCCTCGGGGTAATCCAGATGGCGGCAGGGGGTCAGGCGGCCATCCAGCGCCACCGCAAAAGAATCCCGGCCTGCGCCGCAGCCCTTTTCAACACCGCGGTTCAGGTTTCCGAAAAATTTTTGCCGCACCAGTGCACGCAGGGGCGAAAAGCATTCTTCCACCTGAATATCCAGCGGCCCCTTGTAGGTTTTAATTGTTTTGGCAACCGCCTGCATTTGCGCCAGGGTGGGCAGGGTGGGCAGCTGGTGGCGGGCGTTCGGCTTAAAAACCATCACCGCCAGCTCGTGTACGCCATACCGCTCGGCCAGGGCAACCATCTCTTCAAAATCGTCGGCGTTGGTGCTGTGCATCACCCAGTTGATGCCCACGCGCCCGAACCCTTCGGTTTGCAGCAGCTGCAGGGCCTGCACGGCCAGGTCGTAACCGTCGCGGCTGTGGGCATTGACCAGGCTGGTAGAACCATTGAGCGAGATATAAATGCCCGAAACCCCGGCCTCCTTCAGCCGCCCCAGCGCCTCTGCGCCAAAGCCCGCGCCCGAAAGCGCAACATTTACTTCGCCGCAAAGGCGGGCCGCCTCTGCGGCAACCGGGTACAGGTGGGGGTAGCACAGCGTTTCCCCGCCAGACAGGTTTACGGTTTGAACGCCCGCTTTTCCCGCCTTGCGTATCCAGCCCAGGGCCGTTTCCAGCGGCATGTCGCGGCCTGTTTCCAAATCACAATAGCATTGGGGGCAGCGCAGGGGGCAGCGGCTGGTCAGCTCCAGGTTCATCAATACGGGGCGGTGGTAAAAGGCCACCTCCCGGCACATTTTGCTGCCCTGCCTTAAGTACGCTTTGGCCGCCTGGGCCCTGCCGGCCCAAAAGGGCAGCTTGAAATGGGAAATATCGTTTTGAATGAAGGGGCTGGCCTGCGGCGGCGTTTTTACCCATTGCAGCACGCCGTCCCGCTTTTCAGGCAGGCAAAGGCCTTGCCCCGAAAGGTAGGCAAAAAATGTTTCGATGGCGCCTTCACTGTTTTGAATGCCGAAATTAACCCCGAGCTTTTCCGAAAGCCCCGATTGCGCAACATCAAAATCCACCAAAAAGCGGCCTTCTTCGGCGTAGGGCACAAGCGCCTCGAGCAGGGCTTCCAGGGCGGGCAGGTTTCCCGGCCAGCCTGCGGCGGCAAGGTAGCCGCAAACCGCCTTTGGAGGCAAATCATCGGTGAACAGCCGCACCCGGCTGTCGCCGCGGCCGGCCATTACCCCCAGCTGAAACAGGCGGCTGCCCTTTGGCAGGCAGGCGATGCACTGCTCCAGCTTTGCGCGCAGGCCCTGCAGCGCCTTTGGGGGCAGCAGGCGGGGCAGGGCCTCCTCAAACACCCAGCTGTTGTCTGCGCCCGGCTCTACCGCCGAGGCATCCATAAAACAGCATGCTTCAACCGGGCTTTTCAGGCAGGCCTCGTGGTCCAGCTCATACCAATAGTCGCCCACCGGCGTTTTGCCGGTGTCTACCCGGAAGGAATAATCGCAGGTTTTATCCGGCCGGGTAAGGTTTACCTCTGCAATGGTTTCTTCACTTTCCATTTCGCCGTACTGGGCGGCAACCCGCCGCCAGTTGGCCCGGCAGGTTTCGTCAAACAGGGTGCCGCCGGTTTTTTCCAGATAACGGATGTAATTTTCTATTGTAGCCATATCTGCCCCACCTTTGTTTTCTTCGGTATATTTTGTTATACACAGCGCTGCCGGGGCTGTTACATGCCGGTGTTTTGCAAAAAATGTGTAACACATGGCTGGGCAGCGTGTATAAACAAACACTGAATCGTTCATGCAAATGGGCTTGAATGCATTCGAAAAAAATTGTAAGGAGAGATGAGAACATGGATGAACAGGCGGTATTGAAAGCAGTAGAAGACCAGGCGTTTTTGGAGAAGCTGGTTGCACTGGACAGCCCCGAGGAAGTGCAGGCTGCCTTCAAACAGGACAAGGGTATCGACATTACCATTGACGATATCGTTACCATTCAGAAGGTAGTGGAAAGCAAAATGGAGGGCGAACTGAACGAAGACGATTTGGAAAATGTGGCCGGGGGCATAGCGGTTTCCGCCGGTATTGCCATTGGCACCGCTGTTGTAGCCGGTGTAATTAAGCTGGGCGATGCGGTAAATAACTGGACCAGGCGCCGCTGGTAAAACCCGGGCAGCCACATGGGTTTTGCAAAGGGACGGGCAATGTGCCCGCCCCTTTTTTTGCGGTTGTGCCGGCAGCCCGCCGGCACAACCGCAAAAAAAGCGTTTGCATTGGCAAAGGCGGCCTTTGTACGGCTATACCAGCTGCCGGCTTGCCAAGCTGAAAAAGCGGCCTTTTTGCTCCATCAATTCGTTGTAGCTGCCCTGTTCCACTATTTGCCCCTTTTCCATTACAAAAATCCGGTCGCATCGCATTACGGTGCTCAGCCGGTGCGCAATTACCATTCGGGTTGCTTTTAGGTTTTCAAGGCTTTCGCACACCATTGCCTGGGTTAAATTGTCCAGCGCGCTGGTGGCCTCGTCAAAAAACAAAATGCGGGGGCTGCCCACCATGGCGCGCGCCACCAAAACGCGCTGCTTTTGCCCGCCGGAAATGGTGCCGCTGTCCTCTGAAAGAACGGTGTGAAGGCCCATTGGCATTTGCCGAATATCCTCTTCAAGGCCCACCTCCCGCACCAC
>JBKEBR010000365.1:0-3003 GCA_047973285.1 Oscillospiraceae bacterium
CAATATGGAGAAATTGAATAGAATTTGCCTGTTCAAAAACAAAAACGTGGTATTTGGCCCCGCAAAAACAGAGGCGGCCTCTGTTTATGGCACCCGAATGCCGCGCGAACCGCCCGGGAAAAGCATGAGCGCTTGGGCTTCGCGGCTGCCAGCTGCGGCAGTAAAATATCTTCCGGCTGACAGGTGTGGTTCACAAGGGCCGTTTTTGCCGTGGGCAAAAGGGTTACAGCAGCAAAACGCCCTCCGGCTTGTAGGTGTTGCCGGCGCCGAAATGCTCTATTTTGGGCTCGTAGTTGTTGCCCAAATAGTAAAAGCGCAGGCTGTCGCGCTCTTTGTCCATAATGCCGCACAGCTTTGCCTGCAACAGGCGGCACTGCGCCGGGTTTAAAAGGCACTCAAAAACAGAGTTTTGCACCCGCTGCCCGTAATTTACGCATTGCTTGGCAATTTGGCGCAGCCTTTTTTTGCCGGCGGGGGTTTCGGTGTTTACGTCGTAGGTAATTAAAACCAGCAGGGGCCACCACCTCACTTCCACAAAAACGGCGGGTAATCGTCCAGGTCTTCCCGCAAATACCGGGCCATAAGCAGGGCCTGCACGTGGGGCACAAGCCCCCAGGAGATTTTTTCGTTCAAATAGGGGTGGGTAATCGGCTCCTGCTTTTTTTCCTGCCAGGCCCTTAAAAACTTCCGGCGGGCCTCGTCGCTCATTAAAACGGCCCCGCTTTCGCGGGTTTCGAACTGCTCGGGGGCCGCCATGCGGTTGTTGATAAAGGTTAGCACAAACCGGTCGGCCATGCAGGGGCGCAGCTCCTCCATTAAATCGAGGGCCAGCGAGGTGCGGCCCGGCCTGTCGCGGTGCAAAAAGCCCACGTAAGAGTCCAGCCCCACGGTTTCAAGGGCGGCGGCGCAGTCGTTGGCAAGCAGGCTGTAGGCGAAGGAAAGCAGGGCGTTTACCGGGTCCAGCGGGGGGCGGCGGGTGCGGCCCCGGTAAAAGAAATCTGCCTTGGCGTTTAAAATCATATCGTCGAAAACGCCAAAATACAGGTTGGCTCCGGCCCCCTCCAGCCCGCGCAGCGACTCGAGCGAGGTTTCCGCCAAAACATCGGGCAGCAGCGCCTTAATGCCCTGCGAGGCGCTTTCCAGCTTTGGGCCGTCGGCCCGCAGGGCGTGGTCGCGCCGGGTGCGCTCAATGCTTTGGCGGGCATTGTACAGCTTGCCAAAAATGCAGCAGCGCGCAATGCGGCAGCTTTGCGGGGGGCTGTCGGCCATGCGGTACTGGGTGCGGCGCAGCAGCACGTTTCCGTTTGCTTCGCCGCAGGTGCGGGCCAAAAACCTGCCGCGCGGCGTTAAAAAGGTGAGGGAAACCCCCCGCTCGGCGCAGGCCCCCATAAGGGCGGGCGAGGCCCCCGCGTACGAAAAGCTTACAATGCCCATGAGGGTGTGCAGCGGGAAGCGCCCGGCAATTTCCGCGCCTTTGTTCACCACAATGTTTTTGCCGTCCAGCGAAAGGTAGGCCTCCTGCGAGGTTACAAAAAGCGTGTTGAGCAGCTGCCTCATTCTTCCGCCTCCGTTAATTTCTGCTGAAGGTAGCCGGTGGCCGAGCTTTTGCGCAGGAGCACGGGCAGGCAAAGCTACTTTAAAGAGCAGGCGTTGCAGGCCTTGGTGGGTTTTACCCGGGGCGTGTGCCCCCGCTGCAGCAGCCCGCGCATTTCGGCAAGGGCGCCGCGCACCCCGGCGCGCAGCTCTTCGGTAAAAAGCACCGGCTGGCGGCGGCGCACCTCGCCATAATACAGCGCCCCCTCGGATATGGGGCAGCACAGCATTTCTTCAAGGCACATGGCCTGCCCGCAAAGCTGCAGTTCGTCGCCGTTGTGCGGCTTGGGGCCGCCCCGCTTGTATTCAACGGGGAAGGGCTGCCAAAGGCCGCCCCGCCCTTTCAGCGGAATGCCGTTTTCACGGCGGTGGAATTCCAGCACGTCGCACTCGCCCGAAACGCCCAGAGTGCGGGAGAAAACATTCATGCCCCGGGTGGTTACCACGTCTTTTCTTGTTTCGGAAAAGGCCTTGTCGTGGGCGTTCTGGTGCAGCAGGGCGCCGTCTACAGTGCGGTAGTTTTCGGCCCACTGGTTTTCAACATGGATGAGGGCCCACTGCCGCCGGCAAAACTGGAAGTGCTGCAGCCCTGAAAGCAGGAGAAAGTCCTCCTCGCTATATTCCATCGATGATTTCGCAGTGCAGGCCGGGCAGTTCGCCCAGCGAGATGTTGTAATCCTCTATGCCGGCGGGGGCGGCCACCCCGTCTTTCAGGGTGGCGCTGAGCAAACGGTGCACCTTGGCGGAGGAATACTGCCCCGCCGCGCTGTTATGCTGCCACCAGTAAAGGGTGATTACCTCCATAGAGCCGTCGGGCCGGGCGGCGGAGGCGTCGTTTTCAAACAGGCTGCGCAGGCACTCTTTAATGGTTTCCGCGTCGGCGCCGGTAAAGCCGGTTTTTTGCGCCAGCTGAACGTTGATGGAGCCCTTGATTTTGTACAGGCCAAACCGAACGAGGTGCTTTGTGCCCATGGTGTCGGACCCGCGCTTTTCGCCCGGCTCGTTGCTTACGCTTTTGGTAATTTGCATGGAATCGATTTCAACGGGGGAAAGGCTGGTGGCCTGGTGAATGGACACCGGGCCCCGCACGCTAACCGAAACGCCGCTGTCCTCCTTGCCTTTGCCCGGCTTAAAGGCAAACACCTGCCCAAAACTGCGCACGTCCAGCCATTTTTCGCAGGCGGTGCGGGCATATTCCTCCTTCTCTTTTATTTTGCCCAGGGTGGCGTCGGCACGCCTGCTGAGGGAGGTGAATTCATCGGTGGTGCGGTCGTCTGACTGTACAAAAATATCGTGGCCCATGTCTTGCATGCGGTTGCGTATTTTGCGCTTAAGGCACACGTCTGAAATTTCCCCAAGGCCGTTGTAGTCGGTGCGGGGGCGGTTGCCGTTCAGGGGGTCGCCGTTGCC
>JBKEBR010000366.1:0-2592 GCA_047973285.1 Oscillospiraceae bacterium
AAGCCTTGTTTGCGCATTTTAAGCCGGAAATTGTGTTTCATGCCGCGGCCCACAATCATGTTCCGCTTATGGAATTCAGCCCGGAAGAGGCGGTAAAAAACAATGTGTGCGGCACCTATAACGTGGCCCTTGCCGCCGAAAAATATGGTGTTTCCCGCTTTGTGCTGGTATCCACCGATAAAGCCGTTAACCCCACAAATGTTATGGGGGCAACAAAACGCCTTTGTGAAATGATTGTGCAGGCAATGGCGCAAAAAAGCAAAACCACCTTTGTGGCGGTTCGGTTTGGCAATGTGCTGGGGTCGAATGGTTCGGTGCTGCCGCTGTTCAAAGAGCAAATTGCCGCAGGCGGCCCGCTAACAGTTACGCACCCGGAAATTGTGCGTTATTTTATGACCATTCCAGAAGCGGTAAGCCTTATTCTGGAGGCCGGCGCTATGGGCCATGGCGGCGAAATATTTGTGCTGGATATGGGAAAACCTGTGAAAATATTAGAGCTTGCGGAAAACCTTATTAAATTGGCCGGGTTTATTCCGTATGAAGATATTGACATAGTGTTTACCGGTTTGCGGCCGGGGGAAAAGCTGTATGAAGAACTTCTGATGGATGAAGAGGGCCTGAACCAAACCGACAACAAAAAAATATTTGTCGGCTCACCCATACGCCTTAACAAAGAAACCTTCTTCGACCACATTGCGGCGCTGAAGGAAATAGCTTATAGCAACAACAGTGCAAACCTTGTGCAGGCTCTGCTTGATATGGTGCCCACCTTCAAGCACAATGCTTTTAAAGAGGAGGGGTAGAGCGGCATGTACCCGCGTTATGTAAAACGTGTGTTGGATTTTGTTTTGTCTCTGGCGGCACTTGTTGTATTGTGCCCTGTTTTTCTGCTGATAGCCTGTATCATAAAGCTGGACTCGAAGGGGCCTGTGCTGTTCAGGCAAAAAAGAGTAGGGAAAAACAAACAATATTTTCAAATTTTAAAATTCAGAACCATGTATGCCACCACGCCCAAAGACATTCCCACACATTTGCTGCAAAACCCTGAATGCCAGATTACAAAAATAGGCCATTTTTTGCGCCGAACCAGCCTGGATGAGCTGCCGCAGGTATGGAACATTGTTTTGGGGCAGATGAGCATTATTGGCCCGCGGCCTGCACTTTGGAACCAGCAGGATTTGATTGAAGAACGGGAAAAATACAAGGTGAATGCTTTGGTACCCGGGCTTACCGGGTATGCCCAGGTAAATGGGCGCGATGAAGTGCCCATAGCCCAAAAGGCGGCGCTGGACGGCTATTACGCAAGCCACATAAGCTTTTGGCTGGATATAAAAATTTTCTTTTCCACCATACGAAATGTTTTTAAAGGCAGCGGTGTTGTAGAAGGCCGGCAAACTCCGCTTCCATAATTTTTTCATTGAAAAGCGGCACAAGTCTTTTTCCTACAGAAAGAAGACTTGTGCCGCTTTTTGCCGTTAAATTTTCACTTGAGCTTTTTAAGGGATTTTTCCGCCAGCTGGCGGTTGCCGGTTAGTGCAGCCAGTACAAGGGCATACACCTCATCGCCGCTTTCAATAAACTTTTTCTTCACGGCTTCAGCCGAAAGCTCGTCCGGCATATATAAATCCATTTGAAAAAGAGGGCCGCTTACCTCCGCAATACTGCAATGAACATTGCGGCCGCTGTCTGTTTCAACAACCTCGCATTGGTGTGAAGCTTGGTTTATAGCAAATTGCTGTGCCCGAATAACGCCCCGCACGGCTGTTTCACGCACAGAACGCGGAACATCAATGGCAAGGGTTTGCCCAACCACCCGGCCTGCGGGGGTAATGGAGTAGCCATTGTCATCACCGGAGATTAACCCCTGTTGCTTTAAAAGGGAAAGGCCCTCGGCCATTACAAAATAATTCACCAGTTCTTCGCCAAGCAGGGCGTCTTCAATTTGCAGCCGCGAAACCGGCGCATTTATGGTGTCCAGCAAATAGCAAAGCAAAATACGAATTTCAGGGCCCTTTGTAAGGCCCCCGGGTTTTACCCCTTCGGTAAAAGAATCATGCGGCACAAGCAACACTCCTAACCAATAGCATATACAACACTATATATATTTATTATATAGCGATATTTCGCGGGTTACAAGTAAAACCGTTTTTTTGCTTAACGGCGTGCCAAACACAGCACTATTAAAATTTGAAAAAGAGCTTTTTGTATATGTTGCATAAATTTATAATTTAATTTTATTATCGTAAAACAGTTATTTATTAATGTAAAGCAATTAAGCATTACAGAAATATTTGCAACAAAAATCATGAATATTTCAGTTTTCGCTGTATCACCCGAGTTTTTGTTTAAATTTTGTTTCAATGTATTTTAATGTAAAAGAGTGTTTGCAAGAAAAACTTTTCGGTTCCTCCAACTTAGTGGGGGGATTGACTAACGTAACGTCTCGTCAATTAGCTTATCAATTTCCTCGAATGACACACCCTAAATTAGTGGTTTGTAGTTTCCATAATACATTGCTTGCACACCTTGCGTGCCAAAATTCGGGGGGCGGTATTCACTTTCGCGTGGGGTGTAAAACAGTATCTTTCCCCT
>JBKEBR010000367.1:0-4416 GCA_047973285.1 Oscillospiraceae bacterium
AGGGGGTTATAGTGCATTTAAATATGGCCAGCAGCCTTCTTTCGGCGCACTAGTGCCGGGCCCTGCTGCCCCAATGGCAGGCCCGCTTGCCAAAACCGGGTCTGCGATACCGCGCTTTTTACAGAAGAGGGCCAGCCCCTTTTTGGCAAATGAAAAACCCTTTATGCTGCTTTGGCACGGCGCCTGCACGCCCTGGCGGCAAGGCACCGGCAGCGGGGCGGCGCCCATTCGCAGGGCTGTGGTGAAAATAAAAATATAAAAGTGGCCGCCGTGCGCCCGGCTGCAAGGCAGCTGTTTTGAGCATTTTACCCGCCGCTTTTTTGCGGAAAAACGGGCCCATGGTTGAAAAGCCGGGGGTGGTGGGGTACAATAAAAACCAGTGGGCCGCGGGTGTACATTCGCCTTGGCCAAGCCGGCCCGCAGCGCGGGCGGCAGGGGAGGGTTTTATGCAGAACACACTGTATGAATATGTAAGCTGGCGGGGGGACATCCCCTTTTCGGCCGCGCCTTTTAACGAGGCAGACAGCCTTATTATCTGCTGCCTTTCCTACCTTTCTTTTGAGAAAACCCCCATTGCCGCCACAAAGGCCCGCCTAACCCTGCGGGAATTGCAGCAGAGGCATGGGCAGGCGGTGGTGAACAGCACCTTTTTTTTGGAAGAGGGCAACGCAAAGCTTTTGCAAACCCTGGCGGCCACCCGCCGGTTTGGGGATGTAAAGCTGTTCGCCTATGTAAACACCATAGACACAAAGGCCGAAGAGCAGTTTTCGGCCCTTTGCGCCGAGCTGGGCGACGGCAGCGTGTATGTTGCCTACCGCGGCACCGATAATTCTGTTGTGGGGTGGAAAGAAAACTTCAATATGGCCTTTGTAACCCCCGTGCCCGCCCAAAAAGAGGCGCTGGCCTATTTAGAGCGGGCCGCCGGGCCGGTTTTGCCGCGGCACCTGCGGGTGGGGGGCCACTCAAAGGGGGGCAACCTTGCGGTGTATGCCTCGGTGTTTTGCCGCCCGGCGGTGCAAAAACGCATTGAGGCGGTGTACAACCACGACGGGCCGGGGTTTGCCTCCTCCATACTCTCGCTGCCCGCATACAAGGCATTGGAAACCAGGGTGCACACCACCCTGCCCCAGTCCTCTATTGTGGGGCTGCTGCTTGAACATGAGGACAACTATACGGTGGTGAAAAGCACTGAAAAGGGCCTTACCCAGCACAACCCCTATTCCTGGGTGGTAAAGCGGGACGGGTTCGACTGTGTAACCGCCTTGAGCAGCGACAGCCAGTTTGCCGATAAAACCCTGCGCACCTGGGTTGCAGACATGGATACCGAAACCCGGCAGCAGTTTGTGGACGCCCTGTTTGGCATTCTGGAAAAGTCCGACATCACCTCGGTGGAGGGGCTTGCCGCAAACTGGCTGGAAACGGCGGTGGGCATTGTGAAAACCCTGAAAAACATGGACGCCGCAACACGGGATATTTTAACGGAGTGCGTTAAAAAGCTGTTTAAGGCCATGCAGCAAAACCTGTAGGGCGCAGCGCGCAGGCGGCGGGCCTTTGGGCAAAAATAAAAAAACAAGCGGGTGCAGCATGAACAGCGCAAGCAGCAAAAGTGAAAAAATTTTAACCAACCCGGTTGCCGTGGTGCTTTTGGCCATTACCACCTGTTTTTTGTGGGGCAGTGCCATTCCCTGTATCAAGGTGGGCTACCGGGTATTTGCAATACCGGGGAACGATGTGTTTTCCAAGCTGCTGTTTGCGGGCACCCGCTTTTTTATGGCGGGCGTGCTGCTGTTTGGGGTGTGCCTGTTTTCCAGAATAAGCCTGCGGCTCAGCAAAAAAATGCTGGGGCAGCTGCTGCTGTTCGGCTTTTTCCAAACCTTTTTGTTCTACGTTTTGTTTTATATAAGCCTTGGCAATATTTCGGGCACCGTGGGCTCCATTCTCGACTCCTCCAGCATTTTTATGAGCATTCTGGTGGCGGGCTTTTTTTATAAGGAAGACAAAATTACCCCGCTCAGGCTGCTGGGCCTTATTGTGGGGTTTTCCGGCATTGTTTTTTTAAACCTGAACGGCGGGGGCTTTGGCGGCATCAGCCTTACGGGGGAGGGCTTTATGTTTATGGCGGCCCTTATCATGGCCTTTACCAACGTGTACACAAAAAAGCTTACCAAACAAATTAACCCCGTTGCCATGACGGCCTACCAGTTGTTTTTCGGCTCGCTGCTTCTTATGGGGGTGGGGTTTGCCGGCAGCGGCGGCAAAATGCTTACCTTTACCGGCGCTGGGGTGGGGCTGCTTGCCTATATGGCCTTTATTTCGGCGGCGGCCTACTCAATATGGTCGGCGCTGCTCAAATACAACGTAGTGGGCCGGGTAAGCATTTACCGGTTTTTAAACCCGCTGTTTGGGGTGGTGCTTGCGTACCTGTTGTTAAAAGAAAGCATGGACCTGTTTCGGGTGGCCGTTTCCTGCGTGCTGGTTTCGGCGGGCATTGTTCTGCTGAATTTGCAGGGGGGCAAAAAGGGCGCGGCGCTTCCACCGGCGGGCACACCGCCGCTTGACAAGGCCAAAGCCCGGCGGTAGTATAGATGCTATAAAACCTATTTATTTACCATGTTTTACTGGTGCGCGGCCACAGCGGCATTTGCCCGTGCGGCCTTTGGCTTTTTGCAGGGCGGCTGCGGCACTGTGGTATGGGCGGGGCAAAAAGCAATGTTGCTTTTTGCCCTTTTGCGTTTTCAGGCAAGCGGCAAAGGAGAAACGGAATGAATTTTTTTGAACTGGCCAAACAGGAACAGGCCTATATGGTGGCGCTGCGCCGCCATTTTCACCGGCACCCGGAGGTAAGCTTGCAGGAGTTTGAAACGGCGGGGCGCATTGAGGCCGAGCTGGACGCCCTGCAAATACCGCATGTGCGGGTGGGGCAAACCGGCGTGGCCGCCACCCTGCAGGGGCGCGGCGAGGGTGCGGCGGCAGTGGTGCTGCGGGCCGACATAGACGCCCTGCCCATGCAGGACCAAAAAGAGGTAAGCTATTGTTCAGCCAACGCGGGGGCCATGCACGCCTGCGGGCACGACGCCCACACCGCGGCCCTGCTGGGGGCGGCAAGGCTACTGGCCCAAAACCGCGAAAGCTTTGGCGGGCAGGTGCGGCTGTTTTTTCAGCAAGGGGAGGAAATTGGCGAAGGCGCCCGGCTGTTTGTAAAGCAGGGCCTGCTAAAGGGGGCGCGGCGGGTGTTTGGCCTGCATGTAACACCGCTGCTTTCTTCGGGCAAGGTTGCCATACGCGCCGGGGCCACCAACGCCTCGGTGGATTATTTTAAAATAACGGTGCAGGGCAAGGCGGCCCATGTTTCCACCCCGCAAAAAGGGGCCGACGCCCTGTACATTGCCACGCAAATTGTGAATGCCCTGCAGGGCATTGCCACCCGCCGGGTTTCGCCGGTGGACGACATTGTTATTGGGGTGGGTACGCTGCACGCGGGCACCTCGTACAACATTGTGGCGGGCGAGGCGGTTTTGGAGGGCACCACCCGTGCCTTTGTGCAGCAAACCCGCGAAGAGGTAAACGCGGCAATAGAAAAAACCGCCCACAGCCTGGCGGCCCTGTACGGGGCTGCCGCCGCGGTAGAGTGGAAGGAATTTACCCCCGCCCTCATCAACCACCAAACCGCAAGCGACGAAGCGGCAAAACTGGCTGTGGAGGCAATTGGGCAGGGAAATGTGGTAACCGACATGCCCCGCTCGCTGGGCGGCGACAATTTTGCCGATTTTTTGCAGCAGGTGCCCGGCGTGTACGCCTACCTTGGCACGGCAAGCCCAAAGGTTGCGGGCAGCGCCGAGCCGCTGCACAGCACCGGGTTCGATTTGGACGAAAGCGTCCTCTGGCTTGCCGCGGGGCTGCATGCCCAGTTTGCCTGGCAAACCCTTGCAAACGGGCAATCATTTTGAACGGGCAGTTTTAACAAATAATTTGCTTGCGGCCGGCAAAAACGGCGCCCCTTGGAGGGGGTTGCGGTTTTGCCGGCCATTTATTATACTATAGTCAACTAAGTTGAAATCCGGTTTGGAGATATGATAAAATAAAGCCATGAGCTATGATATAAAATTTCGCCGCAGTGCGATAGAGTAATGGAACGAAGGACATAGTAACAGGGCAACGGCCAAGGTATTCAAAGTAAGCCCAACCACCTTGCAAGTGTGGAAATCGCAGCTGAAAGAAACCGGGGATATGAAGCCCAAAAAGCGCAGAGAAACATGGCGCAAAATCGAACCAACTCGGTTGAGGAAATATGTAGGAGAACATCCGGATGCTTTTTTAAGAGAAATCGCGGAAGAGTTCGGTTGCACGGATGTGGCCATATTACTGGCGCTACGCCGCTTGAAGATAACGCGTAAAAAAAACCACACTATACAAGGA
>JBKEBR010000368.1:0-4640 GCA_047973285.1 Oscillospiraceae bacterium
CTCCATATACAGAAAACCCGTAGCCGAAAGGCTGCGGGTTTTCTGCATGCAAGCAGGGTTTTGTGTTTGCTGCTTTAAACAGGGAAAAACCGGAATAGGCTATGCAGTAAGGGAAAGCGGCCCTTGCCAGCCCTGCCGCGGCGCGGGCTTGCAACTGCGCAAAACGGCTGAATGGGTTTTGTGCTTTGTGCCACAGAAGAAGCGACAGGCCTTGCAGAAAAATAATTTAGCCACATAGAAAGAGAAAGAATATAAAAAAAGCGCCCAGAAACCTGGGCGCCGGGGTTGTTTGTGTTTATTGGCCGCGTTTTTTATCTAGCTGCGCTTTCACCTGCAGGGGCAGGCCAAACAGGTTGATAAAGCCGCCCGCATCCGAGTGTTTATATTCCGATTCGCCAAAGCTGGAAATTTCCAAATCGTGCAGGGTATAGGGGCTGGTAATGCCTGCATTGGTAATGTTGCCCTTGTACAGCTTTAGCTTTACCTCGCCGGTTACGGTTTTTTGGGTGCTGTTTACAAAGGCATCCAGCGCTTCCCGCAGGGGGGTGTACCATTGGCCGTTGTACACGAGGTCGGCGTATTTGAGGGCAACGGTTTGCTTGAAGTGGCTGGTCTCTTTGTCCAGGCAGATGGTTTCCAGCGCTTCGTGGGCATGGTACGCAATGCTGCCGCCGGGGGTTTCATACACGCCGCGGCTCTTCATGCCCACCAGGCGGTTTTCCACAACGTCTAAAAGGCCAATGCCGTTGGCGCCGCCAAGGGCGTTCAGCTTTTCAATCAGGGCTACGCCATCCAGCTTTTCGCCGTCTACGGCCACCGGAATGCCCTCTTCAAACGCAATAGAAACATAGGTGGCTTTGTCTGGGGCCTGCTCGGGGCTTACGCTCAACTCTAAAATTTTGTCGTATTTGGGCTCGTTGGCAGGGTCTTCCAAGTCCAGCCCTTCGTGGGAAAGGTGCCACAGGTTTTTGTCTTTGGAATAGTTGGTTTCACGGTTAATTTTAAGGGGTACATTGTGGGCCTCGGCATAATCTATGGCCTGCTCGCGGCTTTGAATGTCCCATTCGCGCCAGGGGGCAATAACCGCCAGCTCGGGTGCAAGGGCCTTGGCGGTAAGCTCAAAGCGCACCTGGTCGTTCCCTTTGCCGGTACAGCCATGGCAAATGGCGTCGGCGCCTTCTTTTAAGGCAATTTCCACAAGGGCCTTGGCAATGGGGGGGCGGGCAAAGCTGGTGCCCAGCAAATAGCCCTCATACTTGGCGCCCGCTTTCAGGGTGGGCCAAATAAAATCTTCCACCAGTTCCTTTTTTAAATCGGCAATATACAGCTTGGAGGCGCCGGTTTTAATGGCCTTTTCCTCAAGGCCGTCCAGCTCGTCCTTCTGGCCCACATCGGCGGCCATGGCAATTACCTCGCAGCCGTAGTTCTCTTTCAGCCATGGAATAATAATAGAAGTATCCAGCCCGCCGGAATAAGCAAGCACTACCTTTTTAAACTGCTTTTTCATTGTGTTTCCTCCTGTATCGGCAGGCGCCTTTGGCACCTGTAGCATTTTCTGATAGGTTTATTATACACCTGCATTGCATAAAATCAAGCATATTTTGAATATTTATTCTTAAATTGGCATTTTATACGGGGAAATAAGAATATTTAATTAATTTTTATGCGTTTTTCACCTTCGGGCAAACAGCGCCCTGCCCGGTTTGCAGCCTGCCGGGTTATGGGGCAGTGCTTTGCAAGGAAGAGCCCCCGGGGCCGCCCTGCTGCGGCGCCCTTTTGCGCAGCGCCCTTTTGGCCACCCGGCCTTCAAGCTTTTGGGCCATGCAGCACAGGCCCGCGGCGGCGTAGGGAACCATAAGAACAAAGTAGGGCCAGCAGTACTGAGACTTTGCCTCCCAAAGAAGATGAAAGAAAAACCCGCCTGCCACCACCACCGCAGGCAGCATGGCGCGCAACGAAAGCTGTTTTTTGCCAAAGTAAAAGCAGGCAAAGCACCCCGCGTAAATAAGCACCAGAAAAATTTCCATATAGCCCTCAACCGGTGCGCGCAGCCCGCCCCAAAACAGGCTTGTGGGAAGGTACCCCAGTGGCGGAATATTCAGCCCCCCAAAGTAGCTTACCTGTATAGAGGCAAAGGTTGGGTCGCTCCACTGGGAAACCGTTTTATACAGATAAAAGCGGGCGGCATAGGCGGGGTCTTTTGAAAAGGTTGCAAGCCTTTCGGCAATGTCTTTGCCGGCCTGTTCTTTTGCCGCCTGGTAATTTTTGGTTACCCCGTCAAATTCTTTCAGAACATAGCCGTTAAACCAGCCCGGTGCGCGCTCCCCCTCCTGCATGCCCATTGCTATATGAAGAATTGCCGGCGAGCCGGCCTCAATTTCATAGCCCGAGCGTATTTCGTAAGACCAATACACCGCCTGGGGCGCCAGCAGGGCCCCTGCCAAAAGGGCAGCCACCGCGGCAGCAACTGTTTTGGAAGGCTTCTTTATAAAATCCAGAACGAAAAAGATAATAATGGCTATGGCGAAAATCCAGTAATTTTGCTTGATAACAATGGCCCCTACCATGCCTGCCAGCATGGGCAACAGCCAACGGCGCCTTCTTTGCCGCAAAAACCGCAACGCGGAAAAAAGCGCAAGCAGTGCAAGTGTAAGGCCAATTTGCGTGCCATACACAAAGGTTACAAAAAGGATGGGAGGCAGGCAGCCAAACAGCAAAAGGCAGCAAAAAAACTGTACGGCCGGGCTTTCAAACAATTCCGCCGCAAGCCAGGTAACCAGCAAATAGGCCAGCGCCGCGCAGCCAACATTAACCATTTGCAAAAAATAGAAGCAGTCGGGCCCAACAAGGCGCATAACCAGTTCATAATACAGCGCCAGGCTGAGCTGGTACGGGAAATGCCCCAAATAATTTTCAATAATGGTGGAAAAATCGTTGTTCAAAAAGCCCTGGGCATACCCATACACCAGCCCCGCGTCTGCAAAAGGCTGGTTGCGGGCCATAAAAACCCAAAGCGTGCCGCCCGCCAGAACAAAGGAAACCAGCAGAATTCGCAGCCGCCCCAAAGGTATTTTTTCCCACAGCTTAAAATGGTAAAGAACAAAAAACAGTGCAAAAAAAGCAGCCGCCAACAGAAGGGTAAGCGGGGCAATGTCCCATTTGAAGAAAACGACCTCCTCCTGCTTCATGTAGGCGGTAAGCAAAAGGGCCAGGGCAAAAAGCAGTGCAAACAACACGGTGGAAAGCCACCTTAAAAATGAAAAAACAAACCGGAAAACCTTTCCCGAGCCCTCAACGGCTCTCCCCCTTTGGTTGCCTTTTGTGGTTTTGGTGCAGGGTGAAGCGCCGCCTTACAGGGTTACCCAGCTTTTATCCTGCGGGTTCTGGCGAAAGGCCCGCAGCCTTGGCAAATCTTGCTGGCGCACATAGTTTTCGTTTACCGCTTCTTCAATTAAAACATCATAGTTCGAAAGTGAAACATTGCGCACCTGCCCGGCGGCCAGCTTTTTCAGCCCGGCCTCGAGGCCATAGGTGAAAATAGAGGCAATGCCCAGCACCTCGCACCCGGCGGCCCGCAAAATTTCCACCACATCCAGCACGCTGCCGCCGGTGGAAATAAGGTCTTCTATTACCACAACCTTCTGGCCCGCCTCGGCCCGGCCCTCTATTTGGTTGTTGCGGCCATGGTCTTTGGCGGTGCCGCGCACATAGCACATGGGCAGGCCTAAAATATCGGCCACCAGGGCGGCATGGGCGATGCCCGCGGTGGAGGTGCCCGCCACAAGGGTGCATTCGGGGTATTCTTTTTTTACAATGTTGGCAAGGCCCTGCTCTACCCTGCCGCGCACTTCCGGGTAGCTAAGCACCAGGCGGTTGTCGCAGTAAATGGGAGATTTAATGCCGCTGGCCCAGGTAAAGGGCTCTTCGGGGCGCAAAAAAACGGCGTGAATTGCCAGCAAATCTTTGGCAATGCTTTGGGCGGTAATTTCCATGGGTTACTCTCCTTGCTAGGCACATTTTATTTTGCTTATTTTACCACAACTAACCGCTGGTGTACACCGGCCCGCAGGGCACAGGCAAACAAAAACCTGCCGTTTGCCCCGCGCACCGCCCGGCTGTTTGGCTTTTAAAAAATACCTGCTTTTATGGTATACTGAAATTATACAGCGCAAAGGCCGCCAAAAGGTGCCGTATCTTTTTGCCTGAGTAATTTTCTGCTTTGTTTTATGAAATTTTTTTGCATTTATTTGCGCGCGGCCTTTTTCGGGCGCGGTCCTGAAAACACAGCTGCCGGCTGCTTGTGAATTTTTATGCCAAATGCGCCGGGGCAAACGCGGCGGGGCGGCAAGGGCCGTGTGCCCAGCGCCTGCAAGCGGGTTGTTGTTTATAACAAACAGGGCAGCCGCTTGTTTGGCGCGGTGCGGGCGCCGGGGCCTTGGGGGGCTTGCCCAGCTGCCATAAATAAAGAAAAAGAGGGGCTTAGTATGCTTACCATGAACGCCATTGGCCTGTTTGTAACCGATATGGAAAAAATGGTTGCGTTTTACCGCGATGTGATGGGAATGCAAACCAAATGGGCGGGCGAGGCCAATGCAGAGCTTTATTCCGGCGGCTTTATGCTGATACTGTATGGCCGCAAA
>JBKEBR010000369.1:0-4164 GCA_047973285.1 Oscillospiraceae bacterium
GAAAAGCCCGGCGGCTACACCTATGAGGAACTGGCAGAGCTGGCCTTAAACGCGCTGCCCAAGGCGCGCAGCGTGCTGCTTATTTGCAACACAAAAAACCAGGCCGCCCGCCTGTTTGCCCTGCTGCAGCACACCGACGCGGCGGTGTTTCACCTTTCCACCTCCATGTGTATGGCCCACCGGCAAGATACCCTGCAAAGCATAACCGATGCGCTGGCGCAAACAGATACCCAGGTTATCTGCGTGGCCACCCAGCTGGTGGAGGCGGGGGTAGATTTTTCCTTCGGCTGCGTCGTTCGGGTGCTGGCCGGGCTGGACAACCTCATTCAGGCCGCCGGGCGCTGCAACCGCCACGGGGAATTTGGTTTTTTGTGCCCCGTATATGTGGTCAATTTAAAGGGGGAAGATTTAACCCCCCTGCCCGAAATAATGCAGGCGCAAAACGCCGCCCGGGCCCTTTTGGAGGCCTTCCGGCAAAACCCCGCAGGGTTTGGCGGCGAGCTGGATTCACAAGAGGCCATCGCCTTTTATTACCACAACCTTTTCCAAAATATGCGCACACAGGCGCAAGATTACCCTGTTTCCAAAGAAAATTTCACCCTCTTTTCTCTGCTTTCCGACAACGCCACCTTCCGCAGGCAAAAAACTCTGCTTTTCCCGCTACTGGGGCAGGCCTTTCAAACCGCGGGCCAGGCCTTCACGGTTTTTGGGCAAACGGGCTGCGATGTACTGGTGCCCTACGGGGAGGGCAAGGCGCTGATTGAAGAGCTGGGTTCCAAATTTTCTTTGTACGATACTGCCCGGCAAAAAGAACTCTTGAAGAAAGCGAGGCGATTTTCCGTGACTTTTTTTGAATACCAGCGAAGCAGGCTGGAAAAAGCGGGCGGGCTTGCCCCCCTTTGCGGCGGCACGGTGCTGGCCCTGCTGCCCGCCTTTTACCTTGACAACACGGGGCTTACCCTTGCCCTGGGGTACAATTCTTTTTTGGAGGTGCAGGATGATCTTTAGAAACACGGTGGAGTTTGAGGTAACAGGCGACTACGCCCTTTTTTCCGACCCGGTTATGCGCATCGGCGGCGAAAAGTGCTCGCTGCACATCCCCACCTACGAGGCGCTCAAGGGCATTCTCTGCTCGGTTTACTGGAAACCCACCCTTACCTGGGTAATTGACGCGGTGCGCATTATGAACCCCATTGCCACCGAGGTAAAGGGAATACGGCCCCTGAAGTGGGACAAAGGCGGCAACGAGTTGTCTTTTTACACCTATTTAAAAAACTGCCGCTACAAGGTGCGGGCCCATTTTATTTGGAACCTGAACCGCCCCGAGCTAAAGGCCGACCGCAACGAAAACAAGCACCACAACATTGCCAAGCGCATGCTGGAAAAGGGCGGCCGCCGGGATATTTTTTTGGGCACCCGGGAATGCCAGGGCTATGTGGCCCCCACCAGCTTTGAGGAGGAACCCGGCTGGTACGACACCGCCCCCGAGCTTGCCTTTGGCCTGATGTACCACGGCATTACCTACGCCGACGAGGCCTACTCGCCCGAAACCCGGGGCAACATGACCATTCGCTACTGGTACCCAGTTATGCGCGGCGGCACGGTGGAATTTTTGCCGCCGGAGGCCTGCCCCATTGCACAGGTTTCGCGCAGCATGGCGGTAAAACCCTTCGGCGCCGCCCTGCACAATTTTACCGGCCTTGCGGAATTTGAAAAGGAGGAAGCAGAATGACCCTTCTTCTAGCGGGGTACCGCACCTTCGAAAGCTTTTCTTCACTCGCCGGCGTTACCGTGGAAGGGCAGGAAACCCTTGCCCCCATTTTCCACACCACCATCACCTCCCCCATTGAAGTTACCCTCAACCAAACCGGCGTTTTCCAGCACGCGCGGGCGGTGGGCAAAAACGAAAGCAAAATCATCATTCCCGTTACCGAGGCTTCGGCTGGCCGCACCAGCGGCATTGAGGCCCACCCCTTTTCCGATTATTTGAGCTACCTTTGCCCCTTCGGGCAGGGCAAATATACGGCGTATCTGGCCGCCCTAACCGGGTGGGCAAAGGCGGAACACACCCACCCCAAGGTACAGGCGGTGCTGGCCTACATTGCCGGCGGCACTCTGCTGCAAAACCTGGCCGCCGCCGGGCTGGTTGCTTTAAACCAAAATGGCGCCCTCGGCGAGGGAAAAATTGAAAGCGCTTCTTATGAAAAATGCCTGGTGCGCTGGCGGGTCATCGGCCTTGAAACCGGCCCCGACGCCTGCTGGGAAGACCCCTCTCTTTTTGCCGCCTACATTGCCTATTATGGCAGCCTTCTCGCCTCAAACGAAAAAGAGCTGTGCACCCTTTCCGGCACCACGGACGTACCGGCCAAAAGCCACCCCAAGGGCATTGTGCCCAAAAACTTCGGGGCAAAGCTCATCTCGGCCAACGATGATAAGGGCTTTACCTACCGGGGGCGCTTTGCCACCGCCGCCGAGGCCGGCTCGGTGGGGGTCATCGCCTCACAAAAGGCCCACAACGGCCTGCGCTGGGTGGCGGCCAACCACGGTGTTGTAATGGGCGGGCGCACCTTTTTGTGGTGGTGCCCCACCGGCAAAACGTTGCCCGTTTTTAACCTTTTTGACATGGGCCCCCGCAGCGAAGAGGCCACCCCCACCGTTACCGGGTACAAAAGTGAAGTACTCGACACCCTGAGCGGCTACGGCATGCACTTAACCCCGGCGGATGACGTGGTGGTGGCCGCCCTCGACGCCGCCACCACCGGGCGGCTGTCGGTAACCTACTACAGCACGCTGAGCGCGCCCGATTTTTTAAGCCGCCTGCAAAGCTGGTACGAAACCTGTTGTTTGCAAAGCCTGTATTACGGGGTAACCTCCCCCGGCATACAGCAAATTGCCCTGTACGCCTGCGGCACCCCCCGGGACGCTTCTATCGTTGCAGACAACCTCGTTCTGCGGGACTATGTGCAGCGGCTGCTGCAATGTGTGGCCGACAGCCGCCCCCTGCCCGCCGATATCGTGCGCTCGCTTTGCGCAAGGGCCAGCACACCGCTTAGCACAAAAGCAAATAAACCTGACGACAAGGAACCAAAATCCCGGGAAACCGCTCTTTACACGGCCTGCGCCGTGCTGCGCAAATATTTGAACGACAAAGCAACGAAGGAGGAATGGAGCTTGGCACTGGATGAAAACTGCAAAGACCGAAGCTACCTGTACGGCCGCCTGCTGGCCCTTGCCGAACAGGTGAAAAAAACCACCTATTCGCCGGAGGAAAAACGGGAGGGCAAGCGGGAAACCAACGCCATTCGCATGCAAAGCATTTTTTCCCGCAGGCCCGCCTACGCCTGGCGCATTTTGCACGAGGCGCTGGAGCCCTACTTTAAAAAGCTGCCCATGAAACGGCGCGACCGCTACAGAAACATGATTGAGGGGGTTCTTGCAAACTTTGCCCCCGCTTCGCCCGGCCAAAACGACAAGCTGGACGACACCTACCTGCTGGGCTACTACCACCAGCGCGCCGCGCTGAAACCAGATAAAGAAAACAACAATAAAACGGAGGAAAGCCAAGATGGATACACTGAATAAAAAAATTGATTTTGCCGCCCTCATCACCGTAACCATGGCCAATGGCAACGGCGACCCCCTGAACGGCAACCGCCCCCGCACCGACTACAACGGCCTTGGGGAAATTTCAGACGTGTGCCTTAAACGCAAAATACGCAACCGCATGCAAGACATGGGCCACGACATTTTTGTGCAGTCAGACGACCGCACCACCGACGGCTTCAAATCTCTCAGCGAGCGTGCCAAAGACGGCCTAGGCGAAACAAAAGGCAAATATGAATACCTTCAAACCGCCTGCGAAAAATGGCTGGATGTGCTCAGCTTTGGGCAGGTGTTTCCGTTTAAGGCTGACAAGGGTGCAGACAAAAAAGAAGGCGGTGTATCCCGCAGCGTGCGGGGCCCGGTGTCCATTCACCAGGCCACCAGCCTTTCCCCCGTTGAAATCGATTCCATGCAAATTACCAAAAGCGTAAGCAACGAGCCGGGCGAAAAGCGCGGATCTGACACCATGGGCACAAAGCACCTCGTTCGGTTTGGCCTGTACAAAATCAAGGGCTCCATCAACGTTCAGCTGGCGCAAAAAACCGGCTTTACCGGCGCCGA
>JBKEBR010000370.1:0-4485 GCA_047973285.1 Oscillospiraceae bacterium
AAATCGGCCAGGGCGTCCTTGCGGGAAAGGTTGATGCGGCCCTGCTGGTCAATTTCGGTAACCTTTACCAGCAGCTCGTCGCCAACGGCAACCACGTCTTCCACCCGCTCTACCCGCTTTGTATCCAGCTTGGAAATGTGCACAAGGCCCTCTTTGCCGGGGGCAATTTCCACAAAGGCGCCAAAGTTCATAAGGCGGGTTACCTTGCCTTTGTAAATGCCGCCAATTTCGGGGTCTTCCACAATGGTTTTAATGGTGTGAATGGCGCGGCGGGCGTCTTCAATGTTGATGGCCGAAACATACACGTGGCCGTCTTCCTCCACGTCAATTTTGGCGTTGTTGGTGGCGCTGATTTCCTGAATAACCTTGCCGCCTTTGCCGATAACGTCCCGAATTTTGTCCACATCAATTACAATAGACAGCATTTTGGGCGCGTAGTCAGACAATTCCTCGCGCGGGGCGGCAATTACCGGGCGAATAATTTCGTCCAGAATATACAGGCGGCCCTTGCGGCATTTTTCGAAGGCTTCGGCAATAATTTCATAGGTAAGGCCGTCTACCTTAATGTCCATTTGAATGGCGGTGATGCCCTTTTCGGTACCGCCCACCTTAAAGTCCATGTCGCCGTGGAAATCCTCCACGCCCTGAATGTCCAGCATGGTCATCCAGCGGTCCCCCTCGGTGATAAGGCCGCAGGAAATGCCGGCCACCGGGGCCTTAATGGGCACACCGGCGTCCATAAGGGCCAGGGTGCTGCCACAAATGGCGGCCTGGCTGGTGCTGCCGTTGGAGGAGAGAACCTCCGACACAAGGCGCAGCGAGTAGGGGAAGGCCTCCACCGAAGGAAGCACCGGCATCAGGGCGCGCTCTGCCAAAGCGCCATGGCCAATTTCGCGGCGGCCGGGGCTGCGGGGGGCGCGCGCTTCGCCCACCGAGTAGGGGGGGAAGTTGTAGTGGTGCATGTAGCGCTTGTTGTCGTCGGTGGAAATATCATCAATAATTTGGGCGTCGCGCATGGTGGAAAGGGTTGCCACCGTAAGCGCCTGGGTTTGGCCGCGGGTAAACATTCCGCTGCCGTGGGCGCGGGGCAAAAGGCCTACTTCGGCGGCCAGGGGGCGAATTTCGTTCAGGCCGCGGCCGTCTACGCGCTTGCCGTCTACCAAAAGCCAGCTGCGCACAACATACTTTTGCAGCTTGTACATCAGTTCTTCCACAATACCGGCGCCCCACACTTCGGCATACCGGGCGGTAAGGGCCTCGCGCACAGGGGCAAGGCGGGTGTCGCGCACGGTTTTGTCGTCGGTGTCCATGGCGGCCTTGAAGGCGTCCAGGTATTCGGCCTTCACCTCTTCGTACAGGGCCTTGTCCAGCTCCATAGACTGGAACTCTTTTTTGGGCTTGCCAATTTCAGCCACAATGCCGCCAATAAAGGCAATGGTCTTTTTAATTTCGGTGTGGGCCAGCTTAATGGCCTCCAGCATGGTGGTTTCGTCCACCTCGTTGGCGCCGGCCTCAATCATAACAATCTTTTCTTCGCTGGCCGCCACAATAAGCGACAAATCGCCTTTTTCGCGCTGTTCCAGCGTGGGGTTCAGCACCAGCCGGCCATCTACAAGGCCCACCATAATGCCGCTGATGGGGCCCTTCCAGGGAATGTTGGAAATGGAGAGGGCAATGGAGGTGCCGATCATGCCGGCAATTTCGGGGCTGTTGTCCTGGTCTACGCTCATAACCGTCATCACCACGGCCACGTCGTTGCGCATGTCTTTGGGGAACAGCGGGCGAATGGGGCGGTCTACCACGCGGCTGGTGAGAATGGCCTTTTCCCCGGGGCGGCCTTCGCGGCGCATAAAGCTGCCGGGAATGCGGCCAACGGCGTACAGTTTTTCTTCAAAATCTACGCTGAGGGGGAAGAAATCGATGCCGTCGCGGGGGGTCTCGCTCATGGTTACGTTGCACAGCACGCAGGTGTCGCCATAGCGCACCATGCAGCTGCCGTTGGAAAGGCCCGCCATTTTGCCGGTTTCAATAACCAGCGGGCGGCCCGCCAGTTCGGTTTTCCACTGGCGAAAGTTCGGGAAAGTCTCTTTTCTGCTGGAAAATTCATAGGTTTCGCTCATATATTGCCTCCAATTCAATTTGTACGTTTTGGGTGACAGGGCAACCTATTTAGCAATCAATACAGGGTTTCACACCCCGGCAAAGCCCTGTATTCATTGCTAAACTACCCTGCCGCTTGCCAGCCGCCCGCGGTGGAAACGACTGTTAAAAAACAACCTGAAAGCAGAGAAAAAGGCTTCCTCTGCCTTCAGGGGCATGCAAAAACTTATTTGCGCAAACCAAGCTTGGCAATAAGGGCGCGGTAACGCTCAATATCTTTATTTTGCAGGTATTTAAGCAGGTTGCGGCGCTGGCCAACCAGTTTCAAAAGGCCGCGGTTGGAATGGTGGTCCTTCGGGTTGCTTTTGTGGTGCTCGGTAAGGTGGTTGATGCGCTCGGTAAGCAGGGCAACCTGCACCTCGGGGCTGCCGGTGTCGCCCTTTTTCAGGCCATGGGCTTCAATAATTTCTTTTTTGTCTCTCAGCATTTGTTTTTCTCCTCAATACTATAAATTTGCCGTTTGCCCGGTGGGGGTGAAAACCCGATGAGGAGTACATGCCGCCCACTGCGCAAAGGTAACGGTGCAAAGCTGGCTTCGCACGCACAAAACAATATACCACAAACCGGCGCTATATGCAAGCAAAACCGCAGTTTCTTTTGCCGCCGCGGCTATTCTGTTTCGGGAATGTTGGGGTGCCCCTGCTCCACCACGCTCTTCAAAAAATCTACCAGGGTGGGCGCGTGCTGCGTAAAGGCCTGCGCCCCGGCACAGCAATGGTACACCGGCGAAAAAGCAAGGGTCGTGTCAACGCAGTAGGCCTCGCCCCCGCTCAGGGCAATTACCAGCATGTTGGCGGGCCAGCCCTTGCGCGGCGCACCGCCTCCCGCCTCTACGGAATAGCCCTGTTGCCACCTGTTCAGGTGTTCGGCGCCAAACAGGTTCAGCATATAGTAGTGGGGGTTGCTCCACAATATTCTGCCGGGTAAAAAATGGCTTAAAAAATAGCTGTAGTCCTGCGGCAGGCTCCACCGGGCGGCGGCAAGCTTCAGCGCCTTTTCATTTACCGGAAGAAGGGTGTCTACCGGGCCGTAGTGCTGCATTACCGTATAATAGTCTTTGCCCTGCTGCTGCGCCCTTGCCGCCTGCAAAACCACACGCATTTCTTGCAAAATGCCGTCTATTTCTGTTTTGTATTTTTCTTGATAGCAGGTGTCCATGTGTGCCGCCTTTCTCCGCAAGAATTGCCTTCCCACAAAAAGGTTTGCCTGCCGGCGGCATGGCCGCCCTTGGCCGCCATGCCCGGCTGCTGCCCCGCCCCAAAAGCAGTGAAACCCTGTTTGCGCCAAAAAACCGCCGGCGGAATTCATTGCACAGGCTTTTGCCGCCCTTGCCCCCGCAAAAAATAAACTGCGATTTTATGCGTTATTATATTACTATAACCCGCCGCCAATTACAATACATTTGCCCCCGATAAGCCCATTTTTTTGCGCTGCGCTGAAATTTTCTTGCAAAAATGCCGCCCGGCGCAGGCCCGCGCCGGGCGGCAGGTTATTTTTGGGCCATCAGCTCACGGTACAGGGTTGCAATTACGTCCTCCATGGGGGCCTTTTCAATTTGCACGTCCTGTATGCCGGGTATTTGGGCCAGGCTTTGCAGCAAGGCCGCCATGCCGGTGGCACCGGGGCTGTATTCCAGCACCGCCACCCCCTGCCGGTGGGAAAGCCGGGTAAGGCCGGGCAGGGCCGCTGCAAAGGCGCGCCGGGTGCTGGCGCCCGCTTTCTTGTGCCTTACACCGGGCGCCCACACGTGGTTTTGCTCTGCAGCCTCCGTACCTCTGCCCTGTTGTCTTTCAGCCTTGGGCCCAGCGGCAGCTTTTGCCCATGTGCATGTGGTTGCTGCCGCCTTTGCCCCGCCACGCTTTGCCCCGCCGCCGCTGAAGCACCCGAAAAATGGGCGCAAAAAAGCCAGAGGGCAGCGCCCCGGTGCCTTTGGCTGATGGTACGGTATAGCCGCCCTGCCCCCTTGGGCAAAGCAGCGGCTACACGGTATGGGCAGGCGAAAGCAAATGGACGCACTTCAATACGGCCGGCGCCACCCTGCCCGCCTGCGCCGCTGCTTTGCCAATATTTTGCCGCAAATTGCCTTGCTTAAAAACGCTGTGCTCCACTTGCTTTTACCTCCTTTTTATTTTGCGTATTATAACCTACGTAAGGCTTTTTCAGCAACACCAAAACCCGAAATTTCAGGTTTGCGTTTGCACCTCTTTTTTTGTATACTTTGTGGGCCAAAATACCGGGCCTGCCATACATACAATAAAGAAATGGTTTTTGACTATGCGGGCAAGCTGTGGCAGCCCTGTACAGCGCAGCAGCCGTTTGTTTTTA
>JBKEBR010000371.1:0-2368 GCA_047973285.1 Oscillospiraceae bacterium
CTCGGCACGGCGCCAGCTGGCTGCCCGGCGCCCGGCAGCTTGGGTGGGCAATGCGGGGTCGCAAAGGCGAAACAGCGGCAAAATTGTAAAAATTATAAATAATTATACAAATAGTAAATGAAGGGCGGACCGCTATATAAGCCGGGAGGCAGCCTGAATGGACAAATCCATGCCCGGGAAGGGCTGTATGCTGCGCTGTAAAATGCCCTTCACCTGGGCAATCATAATGCCGTAGTTGGTAAAGGGAACCCCCTGGCGGGTGGCCCGGCCCAGGCGGCTTTGCAATTCCCGCTCGTTCAGGGTGCAGCCGCCGCAGTGCACAATAAGGCTGTAAGGGGTAAGCTCTTCGGGGAATTCCCCCCCGCTGGTAAAATGGTAGTCCAGCTCTTTGGCGGTGTACTCGGCAAGCCAGCGGGGCATTTTTATGGTGCCAATGTCGTCGCACTGGCGGTGGTGGGTGCAGCCCTCGCAAATAAGCACCTTGTTGCCGTTTTGCAGGCGGCCTGCCGCCTGCACCCCCTGCACGGCGGCCTGCAAAAAGCCCTTGTGGCGGGCAAACAGAATAGAAAAAGAGGTAAGGGGAATTTCGGGCGGGGTTATGGCGGCCACCTTTTGAAAGGCCTGGCTGTCGGTTACCACCATGCGCACACCGGTGCCAAGGCGGGCAAGGGTGGCTTCCAGCTCGGTGTCCTGCACCACCAGGGCGGTGGCATGGCAGTCTAAAATATCCCGTATGGTTTGCTGCTGGGGCAGAATTAACCGGCCCTTGGGGGCGGCGGAATCTACCGGCACCACCAGCACCACCAAATCGGCGGGGCGCAAAAGGTCGGCAATAATGGGGTACGGGGGCTTTGGCGCGGCAATGCCCGCCGCAATTTTTTCCTTCAGTTCCCAAATGCCCGCCCCGGTTTTGGCGCTTACCCAAATGTCGGTGCCGGTTTGAGGGGGCAGGGGGGTGTTTTCCAAATCCATTTTGTTGTGGACAATAAGGTACGGAATGCCCCGCTGCCGAAAGGTTTCAACAAGGGAAGCCCCAACGGTGGAAAGTTCTTCGTTTCCATTTACCACCAAAAGGGCAATGTCGGTTTTGTTCAGCACGCCGTAGGCTTTTTCCACCCGCAGGCGGCCAAGCTCTCCCTCGTCGTCAAG
Source organism: Oscillospiraceae bacterium (assembly GCA_047973285.1). Taxonomy (GTDB): domain Bacteria; phylum Bacillota; class Clostridia; order Oscillospirales; family Ruminococcaceae; genus JAAYCI01. The sequence continues at coordinate 1,150 of JBKEBR010000371.1, forward strand.
GCCGGGGGTATCGGTAAGAAGCACGGGGCCAAGGGGCAAAAGCTCCATGGCTTTGGAAACGGGGTCGGTGGTGGTGCCCATTATGTCGGAAACAATGGCAAGGTTTTGCCCGGTAATGGCGTTGATAATGCTGGATTTGCCCGCGTTGCGCTTGCCAAAAATGCCAATGTGCACCCGGTTGGCGCCGGGGGTTGCGTTTAAACTGCTCATAAGTACCCTCCCGTACAAAGTTTGCCGTTTGTTTTAAAAGCCCATTTTTTCCTACCCTCTAAAAGCCCATTTTTGCCCGCCAAAAAAAGCGGGCGGGCAAAAGCGAAAGAGAACAAGGCGGCGCCGCGCCTTGCTCCCCATTGAGCCGTTGGTATCAAGTTTTTTAAAAGCGAAAATCCCGGGCGCCGGCGGCAATTTGCGCCAGGTTTTGCGTGGCAATTTGGCGCACCCGCTCTTTGGGTATTCCCGCAAGCTCGGTTTGAATCAGCCTCTCCCCCGCTGTGCGGGTTTTGGGGGAGGCGTAATCTTCGAGGTATTCCTTCAGGGTCATCAGGGCGTTGGGCTGGCAGCAGTTTTGAATTTGGCCCGATTTGCACAGCGCCATAAACCGGTCTCCGGTGCGGCCCTCGCGGTAGCAGGCGGTGCAAAAGCTGGGAATGTGCCCCTCTTCCATCAGCCAGTTTACCACCTCGTCTAGGGTGCGGCTGTCCACCACGTCAAACTGCTCGCTCTTGTCATCCTCCGCCTCGGGCTCGGCATAGCCGCCCACGCTGGTGCGCGAGCCGCCGCTGATTTGCGAAACCCCCAGGTGCAGCACCCGCTCGCGGCAAGCCTTGCTTTCCCGCGTGGAAATAATCATGCCGGTATAGGGCACGGCAATGCGCACGCAGGCCACAATTTTGGCAAAGGTGTCGTCGTTTATGCCGTTGCTGAAAGAGCCGGGGTCAATGTCGTCTGCCCGGCGAATGCGCGGCACGCTGATGGTGTGTGGGCCAACCCCAAAAGCCGCCTCCAGGTGCTCGGCGTGCATCAAAAGGCCCGCAAATTCATAGCGGTACCGCTCTAATCCAAACAGCACCCCAATGCCCACGTCGTCTATGCCGCCCTGCATGGCGCGGTCCATGGCTTCGGTGTGGTAGGTGTAGTTGCTTTTGGGGCCGGTGGGGTGCAGCGCCTCGTAGCTTTTTTTATGGTAGGTTTCCTGAAACAGAATGTAGGTGCCAATGCC
>JBKEBR010000372.1:0-2625 GCA_047973285.1 Oscillospiraceae bacterium
TGCCAAAACTGGGCCTCATGACCGCTAAGCCTTTCGGCTGGAGGCGCTTGCAGAAGACCTTTATGCCCTTTGATGCAACCGGCCGGCCTGGGGCGGGCGGGCGTTTACACAGCCGGCGGTTCTGGTAAAGTAGAACCGCAATAAAAATTAAATACAGTAAGAAAGTTGGCCGAAAAACATGGAAGACAAAGAAAAAAGCATTTCAACACTGGAGGAGTACTTTGCCCAATATACGCCGGAACAACGGCAAATAATGCAGCAGCTGAGGGAGGCAATTCACGCGGCGGTGCCGGGCCTTTCTGAAAAAATAAGCTGGGGAATGCCCACCTTTTTCAAGGGGGGCAACATCATTCATTTTGCCATGAATAAGAACCACGTGGCATATACCCCGGGGCCGAAACCATGGCCGCCTTTGCCCCACAGCTTGCTGAGTACAAAACCTCGAAGGGGGCGCTGCAACTGCCGCTGAACAAACCAATTCCTTACGGCACTGTGGCCGAAATGGCAAAATTCAGCGCCAAGGCAAACCAGCGCTAACCAATAGGCTTACCCGCAATATACCCAGCTTTTACTGGAATATTGTACAAAAAGAAGGTGGGCTACTTGCGGTTTATTTTTGTAAATGATACAATTAAACCATATCGCGTAATGAAGCCTATATGCTAAAAAAACAGGAATAGCCTTCTGGAATACGCAATCTTTTTAAGAGGGAAAGGTGAAATGTAATGACAACCAACAAGCAGGTTCTCAGCTGGGTAGACGAGGTGCAGGCACTTTGCAAACCCGACAAGGTGGTTTGGATTGACGGCAGCGAGGCACAGTTGAAGGCGTTGCGTGACGAAGCCGTTGCCAGCGGCGAAATGACAGAGCTCAACCAGGAAAAACTTCCCGGCTGCCTTTGGCACCACACCGCCAAAAACGACGTGGCCCGTGTGGAAAACCGCACGTTTATTTGCTCGAAAGAAAAAGAAGATGCGGGCCCCACCAACAACTGGATGGACCCCGAGGAAATGAAGGCCAAGCTGCGCCCGCTGTTTGACGGCGCCATGAAGGGCCGCACCATGTATGTAATTCCCTATTGCATGGGCCCTATTGGCTCTCCGTTCAGCAAGGTAGGCCTTGAAACCACCGATTCCATTTATGTTGTGCTGAACATGGACATTATGGCGCGCATTGGCCAGAAGGCCCTGGACCAGCTGGGCGATTCCAACGATTTTGTGCGCGGCATGCATGCCAAGGCAAACATTGACGAAGAAAACCGCTACATTGTACAGGTCCCCGAAGACAATGCCATTTGGAGCGTAAACTCCGGCTACGGCGGCAACGTGCTGCTGGGCAAAAAATGCTTTGCGCTTCGCATTGCCTCTTACCAGGGCTGGAAAGAAGGCTGGATGGCAGAGCACATGCTGATTTTGGGCCTTGAAGACCCCAAGGGCAATGTGAGCTATATCACCGGCGCGTTCCCCTCGGCCTGCGGCAAAACAAACCTGGCCATGCTTATTCCCCCGGAAATTTACAAGAGCAAGGGCTATAAGGTTTGGACGGTTGGCGACGACATTGCCTGGATGCACATTGGCGAAGATGGCCAGCTGTATGCCATCAACCCCGAAGCGGGCTTCTTTGGCGTAGCCCCCGGCACCAATGTTAAAAGCAACTACAACGCATTGATGAGCACCCGCAAGAACACCATTTTCACCAATGTGGTGCTGAATAAAGACGACATGACCGTGTGGTGGGAAGGGCTTGACAAAAACCCGCCCGAAAACGCGATAGACTGGCTGGGCCAGCCTTGGAACGGCAAAACCAGCACCGAGAAGGGCGCTCACCCCAACAGCCGTTTTACCGCACCGGCCATCAACTGCCCCTGCGTTTCCTCTGAATTCGAGAACCCCAAGGGCGTGCCCATTTCGGCCATTGTGTTCGGCGGCCGCCGCGCCAAAACCGCCCCGCTGGTGTACCAAAGCTTTGACTGGAAGCACGGCGTGTTCGTAGGCTCTATTATGGCCAGCGAAACCACCGCCGCCGCCGCCGGCGCCGTAGGCGTTGTGCGCCGCGACCCCATGGCCATGCTGCCCTTCTGCGGCTACAACATGGGCGACTACTGGCAGCACTGGCTGGACATGGGCGAAAAGCTGGGCGACAAAGCCCCGGCCATCTTCAATGTAAACTGGTTCCGCACCGACGACGAAGGCCACTTCATTTGGCCCGGCTTTGGCGACAACATGCGCGTGCTGATGTGGATTTTGGCCCGCTGCAAGGGCGAAATAGACGCCGTTGAAACCCCCATTGGCTACCTGCCCAATGCCGAGGACATCAACATTGAAGGGCTGGAGGATGTTACGCTGGACACCGTGAAGGGCCTGCTCAGCGTAGACAAAGACCTGTGGCTGGAGGATGCCGCCGGCGCAGCAAAGCTGTACGCCAAGTTTGGCGGCCGCCTGCCCGCCGAAATGACCCACCAGCTGGAGGCCCAAAAGGCCCGCCTTTCCAAGTAACACCAGCTTTTTTTAACAGTTCATATACAATGGGCGGTGCGGCATTTTGCCGCGCCGCCCAGTTATATACAGCAAAAGCCCCCGGTTTTGGTAAACCGGGGGCTTTTGGAAGGCGGAACATGTGGCGGCA
>JBKEBR010000373.1:0-1646 GCA_047973285.1 Oscillospiraceae bacterium
GAGGTTTCTCCCCTCTATTTCCCGGCTCTGCTGTTGCATCTTTTTACCCCCCCGCGCAGACTGATTTGTTTGATAAAACGTATGCTATCTACCAATATTGCATTTTTTTCTACCAATGCTGCATACGGCATTGTTTCCTCTGTTTGCCATCCTATAAACTAGTGCAGGGTAATGGCGCCACTAATATTTTAAAAGTTTTCAGACCAGGCCAAGGCACTTGAAACGCCCTATGGCCTCTTCAGCCGATTAAGTTTATTTATTTTTATCCAACTTAAAGAATTAAAATTCATTTTTGCTTTTGCCGCTTTATGTCCTCCTGCGGCAACCTGCCAAAGCCGCCCGCCGCCATTTCCAAGTCGGCTTCGTCCAGCTCGTCGTTTTGCCGCGCTTCTTCAAGCAATAGCTTTGAAAGGGCATCCTCCGGCTCTAAAAATTGCATTTCTGCCAAAAGGGACAGCAGCCTCTCCAGCTCTTGTTCCGATGACTTATCCACACTCTTACCTCCACAAGCAGGATGTCAGCCATCCTTGAATTTCTTGGTTGCAACGGGGTTTTATAAATATACTACACTTTATATTATATACACTTCAACACAACTCATGTTACACAATTTTCAAAAATGGCGGTGAAATAGATTGAACAATATGCAAAAGGCGGAATTCGAAACCGTATATCAAACCTATTATCGCCGTATTTCACTTTATGTAAGCAAACGTATTTCCAATTGCCATGAAGCGGAAGACCTTACCGGTGAAATATTCGCGGTTGCATACCGCTATTTTCCAAATTTCAACCCTGCCAAAAGCTCTGTGGCGTCCTGGCTGTTTGTAATTGCAAACAGCCGGCTGTGTAATTACTACAGGGACCGCAAGCCGCCCTTGTACAATTTGGCAGATTTTACCGATATACTCTCCGTGCCCGAAAGCGATTACGGCGCGTTGGAAACGGCTGTTACGCTGCAAAGCTACCGGAATATACTGGCCGGTGCGCTTGCGCAATTGCCGGAACGAAGCCGAAAACTGTTAATCCTCCGGTTTTTTGAAGAAAAATCTACCGATGCAATTGCACAGGCGTTGGCCATAACCCCCCAGAACGTTCGGGTTGTGCAAATGCGGGCCTTAAACCAGCTTAAAACAATTATTCAAGGCAAGAATTTGCTGAAGGAGGATTACTGAGATGGCCGAACTGTTTCGAAAAAGCTCGTTGGATAAATTGTCTTCACCTGAACAATTGGACAGAACCATTGTAATTACATCGCCCTCGTTCTGGGTTGCAATGGTTGGCGCGTTTGTTGCCATATTTGCCGCCCTTATTTGGTCTGTGGTGGGGCGCCTGCCCATTCAGGTAGAGGCGCGGGGCATTTACCTGCAAAGCGAAGGGCTTACCGCCCTGTATGCGCAAAGCGGCGGAATTGTAACCCGGGTGGAGATAAGCGAAGGGGATGCCGTGCAGGAGGGGCAAACGCTTGTTACCATTGCAGACGCCACGCTTTCGGAAGACATTCTGCGCCTGCAGGAACGCAATGAAAAGGTAAATGCCGTTACCTTTACCAGCGTATCCGACGAAAGTACGGCCGATACCCAGCAGCTGGCGGAAATGAAAATTGAATATGCCACCGCCAACAGCGGAATAGACGAAACCACCCA
>JBKEBR010000374.1:0-11185 GCA_047973285.1 Oscillospiraceae bacterium
ATGCCATATCCCCGGAACAGGTACAGCAGATTTCCGGTTACTTGGACACATGGGAAACCGTCAGCTTTGATGATAAGCGGCGGGTGCTGGATTTGCTGGTGACGACTGTGGATGCCACCAGTGAAAAGATGAACATCACTTGGAAAATCTAACGGGCAATACATCACCCGTCACACCGTTACCCTGTGTAGTCCTTTGTATACTGTACTTTACTGTGTGATAAACTTTTTACGTCGTTCACTTGACATGAACCTCCTGTTTGAGTGTGGTTGCCAGACCGCCACTCAGTATACAGGAGGTTCATACTTTTGCTAAAGCAATTTTCATGACCCCCAGTTCAACTGGGGGTTTAATCATGCCTATTCGGCGCCAATAAAAGAAGCCCGGCACCTTTAAAACGGTGTCGGGTTTCCGGCTTAAATTTTTATGGCAAGAATCCTTACTGCGCCCAATAGGGGCTTGTTAGGGCAACAGTATTGTTGTAGGCAATTTTTTAAATGGTACCATCCCAGGTGGAGACGGTGGTTTTTTTGCTCTCCTCTTCGTCAAACCACCGGCTGGTTACCACCTTGGTTTCGGTGTAGAAGCGGTAAGCGTCCTTCCCAAGGCAGTGCAAATCCCCAAAGAAGGAGTTCTTGTGCCCCGAGAACGGGTAAATGCCCACCGGCACCGGTATGCCCACGTTGATGCCCACCATGCCGCCGTCGGTGTGCCGCGCAAATTCCCGCGCGTAATGCCCGCTTTGGGTGAAGATGACCGACCCGTTCGCAAACGGGTTCGCGTTCATCACCGCAAGCCCCTCTTCAAAGGTTTTTACCCGCTTGATGCACAGCACCGGCCCGAATATCTCCTCGTCCCCAATGCGCATGCCCGGCTTCACATGGTCGAAGATGGTCGGCCCAAGGTAAAACCCGCTCTCGTACCCGGCCACCGTTGCCCCGCGCCCGTCCAGCACAAGCTCCGCGCCCTCTTCTATTCCCGTCTCTATCCACTTTACCACAGACTGCCGGTGCTTTTCGGTTACCACGGGCCCCAGCGCGCTCTCTTTAGCATACGCCGGGCCCACCTTCATCTCCTTTGCCTGCCGCACAAGCTCTGCAACCAGCTTGTCTGCTATGCCCTCCTGCGCCACCACCACCGGCAGCGCCATGCACCGTTCCCCAGCGCACCCGAAGGCCGAGTTCATAATGCCCGCCGCCGCCCTCTCTATGGGCGCATCGTTCAGCACCAGCGCGTGGTTCTTCGCCTCGCACAGCGCCTGCACCCGCTTGCCGCTGGCCGCCGCCGTGGCGTATATGTGCAGCCCCACCTCGGTAGAGCCCACAAAGGTAATGCCCTTTACGTCCGGGTGGTGCAAAAAAATCTCCGCTTCGTTCCGGCTGCAGGTTACTATGTTCAGCACCCCGTCCGGCAGCCCCGCCTCTTTATACAGCTCTGCAAACCGCAGCGCGCTCTGCGGGGTCATCGACGCCGCCTTCAACACCATGGTGTTGCCGCAGGCTATGCAGATGGGCGCCATCCACCCCATGGGGATCATCGACGGGAAGTTGAAGGGCACTATCCCCGCAAACACACCCACCGGCTCCCGGTACAGCACCGTATCGAACCCCTTCGACGCGTCCATGGTGCTTTCCCCCATCATCAGCGACGGCGCCGCAATGGCCTGCTCCGTCCCCTCCTTGGCTTTCAGCACGTCCCCTTCCGCCTCGCTCAGCACCTTGCCGTGTTCGGTGGCGCACAGCAGCGTCAGCTCTTCCAAATGCTCCACTATTAATTCCCGCACACGGTACAGCACCTGCACCCGCTTCATCACCGGCGTGGCCGACCAGGCCGGAAACGCCCCCTTCGCCGCCGCAATGGCCGCGTTCACCTCCGCCTTGGTGCAGCTGGGCACCCTGGCAATTACCTTGCCCGTGCTTGGGTCGTAGGCTTCGGTGTATTTCTCGGTGGCTGACGCCACATATTTCCCCCCGATAAAGGGCTGCAATACCTTTGCTTCCATTCTCTTCTCCTGTCTCTTTTCCGTGTGTATGCGTTTGGGCTTTTGGGTTTTTGCAGGCTTTTGGCCCCATTCTTCGCCCCAAAAGCCTTTTGGGTTTTTGCAGGGCGCTTACTGCACCTTGCTTACCATTTCGCCGTGGGCGGCAATTCCCTCTTTTTTATACTCCAGCAGCTTTGGCAGGCTGGGCATATCGGCCGAGCAGGCGTGACTTGCCACCAGCATAGAGGCCGAGGCCGTTGCCATGGAGAAGCAATCCTGCAAATCGTACCCGTTGATTAAGGCGTACAGGAAGGAGGAGGCGTACCCGTCGCCGCCGCCGAAGGACTTCAGCAGCTTTGCGGGGAAGGGCAGCACCCGGTAGGCGCCGCCGCCCTTTACAAACCCGAAAGAGCCCTCTTTGCCGTGCTTGATAATGAGAATGCGGCACTGCTTTTGAAACCAGAAATTGGCGGAGGCTTCGTCGGTGCCGTTAAGGCCCAAAAACTTTTCGGTGAGGTCCATTTCCTCGCGCGAGCCCATAATAATGTCGCTTTGCAGGGCAACGCTGGAATAGTAAACGCTCACCTCGTCCAGGCTTTTCCAGGTGTAGGCACGGTAATCGATGTCAAAAATAACCGTAATTCCGTTTTTCTTTGCAAGGGCAAGGGCTTTTAAGGCCGCCTCGCGGGAGGGGCTTTGGGCCAGGGCCGTGCCGGAAATGAGCAGGGCCTTGCTTTTTTTGATATATTCCTCGTCAATGTCTTCGGGCGCCAGCTTCAAGTCTGCTACATTTTCCCGGTACATTAAAATGCTGCTGTGTTTTTCATCCAGAATTTCGGTAATGGCAAGGCCCATTTTGCTGCCGTCGGTGCAGCGAACGATGTGGCTGGTGTCGATGTTTTCCTCGCGGAACACATGCTCGGCATAGTCCCCAAGGGAATCGTCGGGGATGCGGCCCAAAAAGCCCGCCTTGCCGCCCAGCCTTGCAAAACCAATGGCGGTATTGGCGGGCGAGCCGCCAATGTATTTTTTAAAGGTGGTGCTTTGCCACAAGGGGCAGTTATAATCCAGCGGGTTCAGGTCCAGGGCAATTCTGCCCAGCAGAATAATATCGAGTTCCTTTTCCTGTTCAAACAGCTGCAAATCCTTCGCGTTCATCTTTTCCTCCCTGTAATGTTTCCCTTTGTTTTATTTTTAGCTTTTTTTAGGATATTTTTTTGATGGTATCGGCCGCTTTGGCCTGAACCTCTTCCATACACTTTTGGAACAGCTGAATTCTGTCGAATATTTCCGGGTTTTCTTCCATTTGCTTGCGCAGGGTTTTGCCAAACACCATGCGCAGCTTGGTGCCAAAATTTACTTTGCGCACGCCATTTTCGCCCAGCAGCGGCATGCTGGCGTCGGGCAGGCCGCTTGCCCCGTGAATTACCAGCGGGGTGGCCACCATGCTGTGAATTTTTTGCAGGCGGGGCAAGTCCAGCTTTGCCCTTTGGGTGGTAAGCCGGTGCACCGTGCCCACCGAAACGGCCAGTGCATCCACCCCGGTTTGCTCGGCAAAGGCCTTTGCCTCGGCGGGGTCGGTACTTTCAGAGGCAAGGCCGCTGTCGCTATAGCCAACCATGCCAATTTCCGCCTCTACACCGGCGCTGAAAATGGCGGCCATTTTTACCACCTGGTTTGTAAGGCGCACGTTTTCTTCGAAGGGAAGGTCCGAACCGTCGAACATTACCGAGGTGAACCCGGTTTCAAGGGCCTGGGCAATGAGCGACATCTCTTTGGCATGGTCTAAATGCACCCCCACCGGCACACTGGCCGCCCGCGCCACCTTGCGCAGAATGCTGCCAATAATGGGTACGGGCATGTGCTGGGCCGCCGGCTTGTTTACCATAAGCAGCACCGGCTTGTTCAGGCTTTCGGCGGCGCGCACCACCGCCACAGCGTCCTCGTACCCGAATACGTTGAACCCCGCCACCGCCGTATTTGTTTTTTCCGCTTCCTTTAAAATATCCTTCATATACGCCAGCAATTAAAACGCCTCCCTTTCAAAATAGGCAATTTACCGCCCCGGCTTTGCCGGAGGCAGGCGAACCCTGAATTACTTTTTTTCAATGTTTACACTTAATATTATATATTTCCATTGCAAAAACGCAATAGTTATTCATAAAAATGAATAAAAGTTTGTCATTTTTATGGTTTTACCCTTTACCTTTTGTGAGATTTGTTGCATTGCTTTTCAAAAATGATATACTGAATATACTATATGGCAAGGAGTGAAGCACTTGAGGGCCGGAAGAATGCAGGCCATAATTGAATATGTGGGGGAAAAGGGCGTTGTGCCCCTGGCAGAGTTGGAGGCGCATTTTGGCGTTTCCATGAGCACCCTGCGGCGGGATATTGCCGTTTTGTGCCAGCAGGGCGCGCTGAACAAAATGTACGGCTGCGTAAGCAAAAACACGCCTGCCGCCAATGTAATTCCCTTTCACCTTCGCAGCGGCCTCCACCTGCCCGAAAAGCTGCAGGCCGCAAAGGCTGCGGCCCGCTTTGTAAACGACAACGACTTTGTGTTTATAGACAGCGGCTCTACCACCTGCATGATGATTGATTTTTTAAAAGACCGGAAAAACGTTTCGATTGTTACCAACAACCTGGACGTAGTGATGCGGGCCGTTGCCTACCCAAACCTGCAAATTTATGTGCTGCCCGGTATGCTGAACCGCGAAAACAATTCTTTTACCGCCCTGGCGGAAGAGCATTTGTTTGCCAACTTTAACATTACCAAGGTGTTTATTGCCTGCGGCGGTTTTTCGCTGAAGCAGGGGGTTTCGCACACCTACCCCAGCGAAGGGGTGCTGAAAAAACGCGCCCTTGCCCTTACCGAAAACCGCTACCTTGTTTTGGACGAAACCAAATTTGGCGCCCCCGCCCCCCTGCGGTTTTGCGGCGCCACCGAATTTTCGGTGGTGTGCACCAACCGCATGCCCCCGCCCGAGTACGTTGCCTATTTTAAAGAGAACAACATTGAACTGGCCTATGAATGATGTGCGGCAAGCGCCTTACAACAAAACCACCCCTGCCGGTGCAGGGGTGGTTTTACATTGTTTGTATGGCCGGGCGCGCAAAGGCTTTGTGCCGCGGCGGCCGGTATAAACCCGGGCAAATTTGTTTTTGCGGCCGGCAGGCGGCCCGCCGGGCCTTTGCAGGCCCCCTGTTGCAAAAAGTTACAGGGTAACGCCGTCTTTAAAAATGGCAATGCCGCGGTAGTTGTTTTCCTCCGCCTTGGTAAGGCGCTCGCCGCTGGCAAGCTGCTTTACATACTCCATCAGGCGGCGGCCGACCTCGGCAATGGTTTCGCCCTCTACCACCGTACCGGCGTTGAAGTCGATCCAGTTGGTTTTTTTGTTGTACAGCGCGTTGTTGCTGGAAATTTTAACCGTGGGCGCCGGGGCGCTGAAAGGGGTGCCGCGGCCCGTGGTAAACAGAATAACATGGCAGCCCGAGGCGGTAAGCGCCGTGGCCGAAACAAGGTCGTTGCCGGGGGCACTCAGCAGGGTAAGGCCCTTTTTGCGCACCAGCTCGCCATATTGCAGCACATCCACCACCGGGGCGGTGCCGCCCTTTTGCACACAGCCAAGGCTTTTGTCTTCCAGGGTGGTAATGCCCCCCTGCTTGTTGCCCGGCGAGGGGTTTTCGTACACCACCTGGTCGTGGGCGGTAAAGTAATCTTTAAAGCTGTTAATCATGTTTACCGCGGCGTCAAATACTTCGCGGTTTACGCAGCGGTTCAGCAGCGCCTCTTCGGCGCCGAACATTTCGGGCACCTCGGTAAGCATTACGCTGCCCCCCTGGGCCACCAGCAAATCGCTGAAAGCGCCCACGGTGGGGTTGGCGGTAATGCCGGAAAGCCCGTCGCTGCCGCCGCACTTCATGCCCACCACCAGCTCGCTCATGGGCAGGGGCTGCCGTTTAAACTGCCCGGCATATTCGGCCAGCTGTTGCAGCAGCTCGCCGCCCTGCTCCAGCTCGTCCTCATAATCTTGGCAAATCATAAACTTTACACGGCTGTCGTTCCACTCGCCCAGCTCGGCTTTAAACTGGTCCATGGTAATGTTTTCGCAGCCAAGGCTTACCACCAGCACCGCGCCCGCGTTGGGGTGGCGCACAAGGTCGGCCAAAATTTTGCGGGTGGTGGCGTGGTCGTCCCCCATTTGGCTGCAGCCGTAGGGGTGCTGGAAGCAGTGCAGCCCATCGAGGCCAAATTCCTCCACCAGGTGCTGGTTTTGCCGCACCATAGTTTCGGAAACGTCGTTTACACAGCCAACGGTGGGAATAATCCACAATTCATTGCGAATGCCCGCCCGGCCGTCTTCCCAGCGGTAGCCGGAAAAGGTTTCGGCTTGCAGCGGCGCCAGCGGTTTAATGGCGGGGTTGTAGGTGTAATCGCTCTCTTCGCTCAGGTCGGTTTTTACGTTTTGGGTGTGAATCCACCCGCCTGCCGGTACATCGGCAGTTACATGGCCAATGGGAAAGCCATACTTGATAATGCGGGTGCCGCTTGGCAAATTTGCCAGAGCCATTTTATGCCCCTGGGGAATATTCTCGAGGGCCACAACGCTTTTGCCCTCAAAGGTGAAGCTCTCCCCCTTCTCCACCGGCACAAGGGCCACCGCCACATTGTCGTTTTTGTTGATATGAATCATTTTATTCATCAGTAGGTTCCTCTCCTGTTTGGGCGGCCAAACCGCCCGCCGCAGAATTTTGTGGCAACACCGCACAAACACTATGCACGAATGGCGCCGCCAAATTTTTTTGCCGGAAAAACCGAACAGAGCGGCAAATACCGGCTATATTTACGAACATTTCTATATAATAATAATGGAAACCCTTAAAAGCAAGGCGCCTGCAAAGCTATTTTTCGGCTTTGCAGGGTACCTCTTTCGGTTTTTACACAGGCCCTGCATTCCCGGGGGTTTCCCACCCCGGCAGGCGCGGGGCCGGGGGCTGCTACGCCTTTACCACCTCGGCCAGGGCTTGCTTCATGCCCTTTTGCTCAATCAGTGCAAGGTAGCCTGCCACCGCCGCCTCAAAGCCCGGCAGCTGCGAAAGGTCTTCTCCCCACATCTCTTGGTTGGCGCATACCTCGTGGGCCAGCACCGCCGCGGCGGCGCCGCCGTGGGCCGCGTAAAAGTCCAGCACGAAATCGTCGTCCTTCACCGTGTATTCACCCGCGCCGCGCTTGCACACCAGCCCGTTTTCGGTGCGGGTGCCGCCGCTGTAAAACGCAATGTAGGCCGCAAAGCTGAAGGTGAGCAGCGGGGGCACCTTGCCAAACTTTTCAATATACCCCTTTACGCTGGGCAGCACCCTGGCACGCCATTTGGAGGTCGAGTTCAGCGCAATGGCCAGCAGGGCGTGGTCGATGAAGGGATTCTTGAACCGGTCGGCCACCGAGGCCGCAAACTCCTCCAGCTCCGCCTTCGGCAGGGTAAGGGTGGGAATAATTTCATTGTAAATGGCGCTGTTCATAAAGCTGCCAATGGTTTCGTCCTCCATGCAGCTGCGCACAATATCCTGCCCCGCAAGGTAGGCCGCCAACACCATGGAGGTGTGCGCCCCGTTTAAAATGCGCACCTTGCGCTGCTTGTAGGGGGTGTGGTCGTTGGTGATGAGCACCGGCAGCCCCGCCTTCGCAAAGGGAAGCTCCTCTTCAAGGCTCTTCGGCCCTTCAATTACCCAAAACCCGAACACCTCCCCGGTGTCCAGCAGCTTGTCCTCGTAGCCGTTCTGCCGGTTCAGTTCCTCCGCCTCTGCTGCGGGGTAACCCGTTACAATGCGGTCTACCAAAGTAGAGCAGAAGATGTTCTCTTCCTTTACCCATTTGGCAAAGGCCTCTTCCAAATTCCACTGCTCAATGTACTGGTGCACGCATTTCTCCAGCTCTTCGCCGTTGTGGTCAATCAGCTCGCAGGAGAGCACCACCAGCCCCTTTCCCTTTTCGGCGCCAAACACCTTGAACCGCTCGTACAAAAAGCGGGTGAGTTTTGCCGGGAAGGTAATGGGGGGCTCCTGGTCAAACAAAGAGTTGTCGTTGTACACAATGCCCGCCTCGGTGGTGTTGCTTACAATAAACCGCAGCTCGGGGTTGTGGGCGCACTCCAGCAATGCCGCATACTCTGCGTAGGGGTTGATGCAGCGGCTGATGCTGCTGATGACCCGTTTGTTGTTTACCTTTTCCCCGTTTTCAAAGCCCCGCAGGTACAGGGTGTACAGCCCCTGTTGCTGGTTAATCACCTCGGCCAGGCCCTGTGCAATGGGCTGGGCCACCACCACCTTCGAATTAAAACCGCACTTTTCGTTGGCCACATCCACAAAATAGTCTACAAAAGCGCGCAAAAAGTTGCCTTCCCCAAATTGCAGCACCCGTTCCGGCGCCTCCTTCAGCAGGTACCCTTTGTACCCTGTTTCTTCGAGTGCGCTATAGCTTAACTGTTTCATTCTTGTTTTTACTCCTTTTTTCCGCCGAATATGGGGCAAATTGCCCCTTGCCGCCACAACGGCGGCAGAAAACCCGGGGCCTATTCAACCCCAAAGAATACATTGTTCTTTTTGGTAATGGCGTCCAGCGCCGCGTCCCGCGCAATTTGCAAATGCTTTTTCATGGCAAGGGCGCCGCCCGCGTAGTCTTTTTGGCGCAAAGCGTCGAGGATAAGCTTGTGCTCCTCCTGCGACTCCTGTATCCGCCGCCTGCTGGCACGGCCCGCCAAAATGCGAATGCGGTTGTTTTGCGCGTAAATTTGCTCCATCATAATTTGCAGGTAAGAATTGTTGGCATAGGCCGCAAACAGGTGGTGCAAATCGTTGTCGAACGCGTAAAACTGGTTTGTCGAGGTCATTTCCTGTGTTTGAAGGGTTTCAAAGTCGAAATACAGGCGGTCTATTTTTTCCTGCGGCGCCACCGGGCCGTACTTTTCCACCAGGTACGGTTCCACCAGTTCCCGCACATCGTATACTTCGCACACCGTAGACACCGTAATTTCCGACACAAACACGCCCCGCTTTGCCACAATGCGCACCAGGCGCTCCTGCTCCAGCTTGTTCAGCGCCTCCCGAATGGGCGTGCGGCTTGCCCCCACCGCTTCAATAATCTCTGATTCCACCAAAATTTGCCCCGGCAGATATTCACAGCCGATGATTTTGTCTTTTATATGCCCGTAGGCTTTGTCCTTTAAACTGACAGATGCCATGCTTCCCCTTCACCTACTCATGTATTATTGTATACATATATTATACATTATTTATTTAACAAATTGTATAGCATCTGGCAGTTTATGCCATACATTCCATGGGCTGCGGGGGTTGGGCGGCAGAACGCTGGTTTTTGGGGCGAACACGCTGTTTGCAAAAAAATTGGCCCGGCCCCGCCACGCAAGGCCGGGCCAATTTTTTACAGCAATTCCTTCATGGCCGCCGCCATGCCAACCGCTTCTATTCTTTGCAAATACTGCTGCACCAAGCCGGCAAAGTTGCCAAGTTTGTTTAAATCTTCGCCCCACATTTGCCGGTTGGCGCACACGCTTTGTACCAGCGCCGGAATGTCGTCGTTTTTGTGGGCCGCAAAAAATTCCAGCACATAGCGGTCGTCGCGCACCTTGTACTCCTCGCTGCCACGCTTTGCCACCATGCAGTCTGCCTCCAGCCGCTCGCAGTGGTAGAACTTTAAATACGCCGCAAAGCTAAACACCAGGCAGGCGGGCAGCTTGCCATATTTTGTGTAATAATCTTTTACGCTGGGCAAATCCCGCGCACGCCACTTTGCCGTGGTGTTCAAAGAAATATCCAACAGCTTGTGGTCGATAAACGGGTTTTTCAGGCGCTGGAAAACCTCTTTCGCAAAAGAGAGCATGTCCTCTCGGGGCAAATCCAGCGAGGGAATAATTTCCTCGTAAATGGTTTTTTTCATATACTTTACAATGGTTTCGTCGTCCATGCAAAAGCGCACAATGTTTTGCCCCGAAAGGTAAGAGGCCAGCACCATGCCGGTTTGCACCCCGTTTAAAATGCGCACCTTGCGCTGTTTGTACGGGGCGCAGTCGTCGCACACCACCACCGGCAGGCCCGCTTTTTCAAAGGGCAGCTCCTCGCGCAGCGAGGCCGGGCCCTCTATTACCCAAATGGCAAACACCTCACCGGCGTCCAGCAGTTTGTCTTCGTAGCCGTTTTGCCGGTTCAGCTCTTCGGCCTCGGCCGCGGGGTAGCCGGTTACAATGCGGTCTACCATGGTGGAGCAAAAAATATTTTCTTCCTCCACCCAGCGCTCAAACGCTTCGCCCAGCTTCCACAGCTGCACATACTGCTTTACGCAGCGTTTCAGCTCGTCGCCGTTGTGGTCTATCAGCTCGCAGGAAAGCACCACAAAGCCCTTGCCCTTTTGCACAAAGCGCTCGTGCATAAAGCGGGTAAGCTTTGCGGGAAAGCTTTGGGGCGGGGTTTGCCCGTAGGTGCTTTGTTCGTCAAAAACAATGCCGGCCTCGGTGGTGTTGCTGATGATATACCGCAGGTCGGGGTTTTTGGCACAGGCCAAAAAGTCTTGGTACTGGGTGTAGGGGTTCAGCGCCCGCGAAATGCTGCTTACCACCCTTTTGCGGCTTACCTTTTCGCCGTTGTCGTAACCGCGCAGGTACACGGTGTAAAGCCCCTGCTGGCGGTTCACTTCTTCGGCAAGGCCCTGCGCAATGGGCTGCACAACGCATACTTTTCCGTTAAAGCCTGCTTTTTCATTGGAAATATCAATAAAATAATCGGCAAAGGCACGCAAAAAATTCCCTTCGCCAAATTGAAGCACCCGCTCCGGAGCCTGTGGCAGCAGGTACCCTTCATACCCCTGCCGCTGCAACAAATCGTAGTTCAGCCTCTCCATACTTCACCCTTCTTTTGAAACGTATTTACACAACGTTGGCCGGGTTTTCAAAAATTTGCAGGCGGCAGGCGCAGCCCGCAGCAACCGGGGCGCGCCTGTGCCCGCAGCATTAAAATTTCAGCACAAGCTTTAACAGCTCTCCGCCCTTGGTGGCCATATCGTGGAAGGCCTGCCCGGCGTCTTCAAAGCTGTATTCTTTGGAAACAATCGAATCCAGGTTTATTTTCCCCTCTTTTACATAGTCAATCACTTCCAGGAAATCGTCTTTCATGGCGTTGCGGCTGCCGTAA
>JBKEBR010000375.1:0-2976 GCA_047973285.1 Oscillospiraceae bacterium
GGCGTTGTTTTAATGCTGCTGATAGGTGTTCTGACGCTGGTATATTTTAAAGCGCTCAATTCCCGAGTTCATTACAGGTGAGGAGCAGAAAATGACGATTAAACGATTTTTGAAAATTGTATTCAGCCTGCTTACCGCGGTTCTTCTTCTCCTCGTTTTTTTTGTTCCCTTTTACTGGATGATTGTTACGTCCATCAAATCTGTTGGGGAGGTACTGCTGTTCCCGCCATCGCTGTGGCCCGAGAGCCCGCAGTGGGACAACTTTTTAAGGGCTGTTACCGCGGTGCCTTTTGCCCAATATACCGTTAACAGCATGGTTGTTACCCTTGGTATTCTGGTTTGCCAGCTTGTAACGGTAATACCGGCGGCATACGCCTTTGCCCGGTACCGCTTTCGCGGCCGCAGCTTTTTTTTCGGGCTTACCATGACGACCATGATGATTCCGGGCCAGCTCATTTTCCTCCCCATTTTTTTACTGTTCAGCAAATGGGGGCTTATCAACAGCTATGCAACGCTTATTCTTCCCTTCGCCTCCAGCGCGTTTGGCATTTTTATGCTTCGGCAAAGCTTTATGCGGGTGCCGGAGGAAATTATTGAGGCGGCCCGAATGGACCACGCCGGGGAATTGCAGATTATGTTCAAAATTATGCTTCCCATTTCGAGGCCCACCGTGGTAACGCTGGCGCTGTTTACCTTTATATCTGCCTGGAACGACTATTTTTGGCCGCTTGTGATGACGACGACAGACGCGGTGCGCACGCTTCCGCTTGCCATTGCGGCTTTAAAAACGGTTGACAGCGGAATTACCTACCACCTTGTTATGGCTGGAAACGTGCTGATGATTTTGCCAATTGCAGCCGCATTTATTTTGGCGCAAAAGCAGTTCATTCGCGCTTTTACATACTCCGGAGAAAAATAAGAAGATTAAATTTGAAAGGAAAATTTTTATGAAAAAACTGGCATCACTCATACTTGCCGCCGCCATTTTTGCCTCTCTTGCCGGCTGCGGTGCCCAAGCATCCTCTGCTGCGCCAGCCGACACGGCGGGCTCTTCCTCTGCCGCACCGGCCGCCGCAGAACCCCTGAACGAGGACATCACCTTCTGGTTTTGCTATACCGACAAGGTTCAGGAAAATAACGAAAACCTGACCAAGGAGTTCAATGACACCGTTGGCAAGGAACTGGGAATTACTGTAACCGCAGAGTACCAGGGGGATTACGCCACCATGTCGCAAAAGCTTAAAGCGGCGTATGTGGCCGGTACGGCACCGGCCGTTACCGTTATGGATGTAAGCATGTTGCAGCCTTACACCAAAAGCGGCGTTCTTCAGCCCTTGGACACATATTTACAGCGGGACGCGGAAGAGGTGGCACTGGATGATTTCCAGCCTGCATTTTTGACGGATTCGGTGTACAACGGCAAAACCTATTCGCTGCCTTACCTGCGCAGCACGCCCATTCTTTACTTGAACACCGCGCTTTTGGAGCAGGCCGGCCTTGACGCGGCGGGCCCAAGCGACTGGAGCGAGCTGGAACGATACGCAAAAACAATTAAGGAAAAAACAGGCAAATACGGCATCACCATTTTTGCCAACGCGTGGCTTTTCCAGGCTTTTATGATGGAGCAGGGCTCCAGCCTGTACAACGAAGACGCAACAGCCACAAACATTAACACCGACGCGGCGAAAGCTGTAATTTCAATGATTACCAGAATGCGCGATGCCGGTACCGCCCGGATGATTTCCAGCAGCCAGGCTTCAGACGGCCTGTTGGCGGATGTTGCGGGGCAAAACTGTGCCATGTGGTTCTACTCTGCGGGCGGGCTTACCACCCTTATCGGCCTTGGGCAAAAGTCTGGCTTTGACGTAACGGTTGCACCGATGCCCAAGGGCGAGGTAATGGCGCTTCCCACCGGGGGGGCAAACCTTGTGATGACCTCGAAACTTACCGACACCCAGAAGGAAGCTGCCTGGCAGTTTATTAAATGGATGACGCTGAAGGAGCAGACGATAACCGCCAGCGTTACAACGGGCTACCTTCCCAGCAGAATAAGCGCTGCCAGCGACCCCGCAATGGAGGCCGTGTTTGAACAAACACCCGAGTTCAAAACCGTTATCGACCAGTTGCAGTATGCGGGCGGCAAAACCCCCAGCGCCACAGAGGCGGACGCGGCCATTGTAAGCGCGCTGGATGCCATTTGGATTAACAACGCCGATATGGACACAACTTTGGCAGAGCTTGAAGTTAAGGTTAACGCGCTGCTGAACCAGGGGTAAATGAAAATATATGAATAAACTGTTTGTTCTCTCTGTTGACGCACTTCAAACCGGCGATATTCCGTACCTTTTGGAGCTGCCTAATTTCTCGAAAATTTTAAAGCGGGGCGCCGTTGTAAAAAACATTCGGGAGGTTTACCCAACGCTTACCAATGTTAACCATGTCAGCATTATTACCGGCACAACGCCGGACACGCATGGTGTGTACCACAACATGCTTCCATTTGCACCGGTGGGCGACGTTGGCTGGAACATGATTGGGAAAAACTGGTTTTGGCAGAGCAAGTACATAAAAGCCCCCACCATTGTGGATGCCGCCAAAGCAAAAGGCCTGTCTACCGCCTGCGTTGCCTGGCCGAGCATGGGGGGCGACGTTCCCGATTACAACCTGGCGGAGATGTGGCCGAAGACAAGGCCAACGGTTCGGGAAACCTATGAAATTTCCTGCACGGCCAATGTTATGGAGCTGTATTTCGACCGCTATATTGCCCCCTTCAATTTTGACCAGGCGGCGGACATAGATACGTTTTCCGTGCCAATTGCCGCCGATATTATTCGGCGCTTCCAGCCAGATTTGATGCTGGAGCACATTATATATCTGGATTACAGCCGCCACAAATTCGGCAACAACCACCCCAAAGCAAAGGAAGCGCTGGCCAAAATTGACGGATATCTCGGCGATTTGCTGGCCGCCTGCACC
>JBKEBR010000376.1:0-1770 GCA_047973285.1 Oscillospiraceae bacterium
CCAAGGAGGCCGGCTACAGGAAAATTTGTCTGGAAACAACCGACGAACAAAAAATGGCGATTGAAATATATAAAAAGGCCGGCTTCAAAAAAACAAAAGAAGTGGAGGACGCCTCCTGGAATGTTCGGCATAGGGAGCAAACCTATGAAATGGAGCTGTAACCCCATATGTACAGCACGCGCCCCCTGTGGGGCGCAAGGGCTGCAAAAAACAGGGCAACAACAACCACAAACCTTGCCAAAAGGGAGAGTTGTTTGGCATTAAAAGGGCGGGCCAAAGCTTGCCCTGCGTTTTCCGCTTTTCACCGCCTTGCAGCAAGGCGGGCAGGCGGCGCCTTGTGCCCAAACCCCAAAGGCAAGCTTTGCCGGCTGGCCGCCAAAATTGCCCCCGCATACCATTCCCCTGCCCCAACCACGGCAGAAAAACACCCATTTGGCAGCCAGCTCTGCTTCACAGTTTTTATATTTGATCCTTTTCATCTGCCGCTGTCTTTCGCAGTATCTCCCCTGTTGAGCGAAAATTGCTGCAAAGCAAAAATTTTTAGCAAAAAACCTTTTGAAGCTTTTTTGCCAATAGGCCGCCCCGCATTGCCGGGGCGGCCTATTGGCTTGTAGCCCAATACAAACCGGGCGGCAAAAGGCATAGCCTTTCGCCGCCCGCCCGTTTTTTTCTCACAATTTCTTTGGCAACGGCAACCATGCCCTCTTACCGCTTCATTTTTGTGCGCATTGTTCGCAGCCTTTCCAGTGCTTCATACAATGTTGCGTCTTTTTTTGCAAAATGCAAGCGGATAAGGTGGTTTACCTTTTCCCGGAAAAAGCTGGAACCCGGCACCGCCCCCACCCCTACCTTTTCGGCCAGCGCCTCGCAAAACGCAAGGTCGCTCTCGTAGCCGTATTCCGAAATATCCAGCATTACATAATAGGCGCCCTCGGGCACAGTATGGGAAATGGAAAGGTCGTCCAGCCCTTTCAAAAACAAACTGCGCTTTTGGGCGTATTTCTGTTGCAGCTCGCTGTAATACTGCGGGCCAAACTGCAGCCCGCAAACCGCCGCCTCCTGTAGAGGAGCCGCCGCCCCCATCGTGAGAAAATCGTGTACTTTTTTGGCCACCTCAATAATAAAGGCGGGCGCAATAATATAGCCCAGCCGCCACCCGGTAATGGAGTAGGTTTTGGAAAGTGAACTGCAGGAGATAGTTCTTTCGAACATACCCGGCAGCGACGCAATATAAACGTGCCGGTGGGGTTGGTACACAATGTGCTCGTATACCTCGTCGGTTATTACGTACGCATCATACTTTTGGGCAAGCTGCGCAATAACCTGCAGCTCTTCAAGGGTAAAAACCTTGCCGCTGGGGGTCGACGGGTTGCACAAAATGAGCGCCTTGGGCTTTTGCCGGAAAGCGTCTTCCAGTTCCTCCGGGTTAAACCCGAAATGCGGCGGGTGCAGCGGTACATAAATGGGCTCTGCCCCCGAAAGAATGGTATCTGCCCCATAGTTTTCATAAAAAGGGGAAAACACAATTACCTTGTCGCCGGGGTTGGCAACCGTCATTAAGGCGGCCATCATGGCCTCTGTGCTGCCGCAGGTTACCACAATTTCGATGTTTGGGTCTATACTTCGGCCCATCCACAGGCTTTGCTTTGCCGCAAGAGCCTCCCTGAAATATTGTGAGCCCCAGGTAATGGAATACTGGTGGGGCCCCTCATGAGCTACCTAGGCAATGCGTTCAAATATTTCACGGGGCGGCTCTAAATATGGAAAGCC
>JBKEBR010000377.1:0-5475 GCA_047973285.1 Oscillospiraceae bacterium
AATTTCCAATGTGGGCACCGTGGCAGGCTGCTATGTAACCGACGGCAAGGTAACCCGCAATTCCAAAATTCGCGTTGTGCGCGACGGCATTGTGATTACCGACGGCGAAATTGCCTCGCTCAAACGCTTTAAAGACGATGTGAAGGAAGTGGCGGCCGGCTACGAATGCGGCGTTACCCTTGAAAAATACGCCGACGTAAAGGAAGGCGACATTTACGAGGCCTATATTGTAGAAGAATACCGCGACTGAGGCAAACCGGCGGCGGCACGGTAAAAAATGCGGCTTTCCCCTGCTTTGTGCGGGGGCGGGGCCAAAGCCGGGGCCGAACGCCCGGGCTGCCGGGCCGCCGGCCCGCCTTTTGCGCGGGGCAGCGGGGCCAAATACCACAGGGCCAAAGTGTCTCTTTGGGCGCTTGCCCGCCCCGTGGTTTGCCTGCGGCAGTATTCCAGCTTTTTTGCCCGCGCTCTGCCCGCCGTTTTGGCAGGCCGTGCGGGCCCGCCGCCCGGGGGCCTTGCGCTTTGCCCGGGTGTACCCATGGCACAAGGAGGACTTTTGCATGCCCAAGAAACCCGTATCCAAAAATGTGGGGCGCCTCAATGAAGACATTCGGCGCGAGCTGATTGCCATTATAGGCGAAATGAAGGACCCCCATATACAACAGGGCGGCCTTATTACCATTACCCGTGTGGAAACCGCCCCCGATTTGTCCAGCGCCAAGGTGTATGTAAGCGCCATGGGCGGGCAGTACGGCGCGCCCGAGGTGGCCGCCGCGCTCGACAGGGCCAAGGGCCATGTTCGCAGCGCCATTGCCGCCCGCATGCACATTCGCCGTTCGCCCGAGCTGCTGTTTGTGGCCGACGAAAGCGCCGCTTACGCCGCCCATATCAACGATGTGCTGAACCAGCTGGACAAGTAGCGGCCGCTGCCCGCGCCAAGCGCAGGCGGCCCTACAGGAGGTAAATATGAGCGAACTGATTGACATTACCAGTGTTGTGCAGCGCCTTTTAAAGGCGGAGAATATTTTAATTCTCTGCCACAAAAACCCGGACGGCGACACCCTTGGCTCGGCGGGCGCTTTGCACTGGGCCTTAAAAGCCCTTGGCAAAACCAGCGCGGTTTTCTGTTCCGACCCCATACACGAGCGCTACAGCATTATGCAGCTGGAAATGTTCCGGGGCCAGTTCAGGCCGGGCTACATTGTGGCGGTGGATATTGCGGGCCCCCAGCTGTTTGGCGAGGCCGCCGCCCAATACGCCGACAAGGTGGACCTTTGCATCGACCACCACGGCAGCAACAGCGGCTATGCCGACGTTATGCTGCTGGACGATACCGCCGCCGCCACCTGTGAAATGATTTACGAAATTGTGGTGGCCCTTGGCGTAACCCCCGACGAGCGCATTGCCAACTGCCTGTACACCGGCGTTTCAACAGACACCGGCTGCTTTAAGTTTGCCAACACCACCGCGCGCACCCACCGGGTGGCGGCCCGGCTCATCGACCTTGGGGCCGACATCAAGCTGCTCAACGAGCAGCTGTTCGAAAACAAATCCAAGCAGCGCATGGCCGTAGAGCAGCTGGCGCTTTCCACGCTGGAATACCACTTCGACGGCAAGTGCGCCCTCATCTGCCTCACCCGCGAGCAAATTGCCTCGGTGGGGGTAGACGACGGCGATTTGGAGGGGGTAACCTCGCTGCCCCGCTCTATTGAAGGGGTGTATGTGGGCATTACCATGCGCCAGCAGGCGGGCGGCAGCTACAAGGTAAGCGTGCGCACCAAGGTGGGCACCGATGCCACCGTTATCTGCGCGGCGCTTGGCGGCGGCGGGCACAAGCAGGCCGCCGGCTGCGAAATTATTGGCGGCAAAGAAAATGCCAAGGCCGCCATTTTGGTGGAAGTGAAAAAGGCCCTGCTGAACCAGGGCGTTATCAGCGAATAAAGCCGGGCCTGTGGGCCTTTTTAGCCCCGCTGAAAGGCCGCCGGGTGTTTGGCCCGCGGCCGGGTGCCGGGCAAAAATCCCCCGCAGCGGCAGGGCGCCCCAAAGGCCGGGCGGGTTTTGCCCGTGTGTGGCGGGGCAGCCGGGTGTGCGCCCGCCAAAGCCCGCCTGCCGCCCCCGCGGCCAAGGCCAACTGCTTTGGCGGCGGGCCTTGTGGGTGCTGCGGCAAAAATTTTGCGGCGGCCCGCAGGCATAAAAACCAACAGGCGGTATAAAGCGTATGGACGGAATATTGGTGGTGAATAAGCCGCAGGGCTTTACCTCTTTTGATGTGGTGGCCAAGCTGCGGGGCATTTGCCAAACCCGCAAAATAGGCCATGGCGGAACCCTGGACCCCATGGCCACCGGCGTGCTGCCGGTGTTTGTGGGGGCTGCGGCCAAAGCGGTGGATATGCAGCCCCGGCAAGACAAAACCTACGAGGCCACCCTGCTGCTGGGCACCGCCACCGACACCGGCGATATTACCGGCGCGGTGCTGCAAACCGCCCCCGTGGCTGTGGGCGGGGCCGAATTGCAGGCGGTGCTGCCCCGCTTTTTGGGCCCGCAGCAGCAGCTGCCGCCCATGTATTCGGCGGTAAAATACAACGGCAAGCCGCTGTACCGCTACGCCCGCGAGGGCAAGCAGGTAGAGCGCAAAGCCCGCCCGGTAACCATTCACTCTTTGGAATACCTTGGCAGCCCGGCGCAAAACCGGTATAGCCTGCGGGTGCATTGCTCTAAGGGCACCTACATCCGCACCCTGGCTGAAGACCTTGGCGCCGCCCTGGGCCTGCCCGCCACCCTGGCGGCCCTGTGCCGCACCCAGGCGGGGGAATACACGCTGGCCGGCGCCTATACGCTGCAAGAATTGCAGCAGGCCAAAGACGAGGGAACCCTGCAAAGCCTTTTGCTGCCGGTGGAAACCGTGTTCCAAAGCCTGCCGCAGCTGCCTTTGCAGGACACCGCCCTGCAAAGGCTTTTGAACGGCGCCCCGGTGTACGGGGTGCAGGCAGCCCCCGGCCGCTATGCCGCCTATGCACAGGGTGCTTTTGTGGGCATTGTGGCCCAAAGTGAAGACGGTGTTGTAAAAGCGGAAAAATTATTTCGCCAAATTGTATAATTGCAACCCAATTTTACAGGGAGGGAATATACAGGTGACGGTTTACAGCCATAACCAGGCCCTGCCGGCCGGGCAGCCCGGCACAGCCCTTGCCCTTGGCTGCTTTGACGGGGTGCACATTGGGCACCAGGCGGTTATAAAGGCCGCGGGGCAGTATGCCAAACAAAACGGGCTGCGGCTTGCGGTGTTTACCTTTTTGCCCCAGGCAAAACCAAACGCGGCGGGCAGCGCCCTTTTTACCGAACCGCAAAAGCACCAAGAGCTGGAAGCGCTGGGCGTGGAATACTGCTTTCAGCCCCCCTTCGAAAGCTTTCACAACCTTACCCCCCGGCAGTTTTTCAGCGATATGCTGCTGGGCCAATACCGGGCAAAGGCGCTGTTTTGCGGCCATAACTTTGCGTTTGGCGCGGGCCGCGCGGGCAATACCGAGCTGCTGCAAACCTTTTGCAGCCAAAGCGGCGTTCACTTGCAGCTGGTGGAAACTGCCCTGTATAAGGGCAGCCCGGTAAGCTCCAGCCGCATACGCCGGGCGCTGGCAAACGGCAATATACCGGCGGTAAACGCCATGCTGGGCAGGCCCTACCAAATAACCTACCCGGTGCAGCACGGCCAGCAGGTGGGCACCAAGCTGGGCTTTCCCACCATCAACCAAATTTACCCCGCGGGCATGCAGGCCCCGAAGGACGGCGTATACATTACCCAAACCGAACTAAACGGCAAGCTGTGGCCCAGCACCACCGGCTACGGCAGCCGCCCCACCTTAAACGGGGTGGGGGCCACCTGCGAAACCTTTATTCCCGGCTTTTCGGGCGATTTGTACGGCAAACAGGTTACGGTGCGTTTTTTTGAATACGTTTCACCCATGGTAAAGTTTGCCACGCTGCAAGATTTGGCCGCCGCCGTGCAGGCCTGGGCCAAACAGGCCGTGGAATATTTTGAAGCGCCTCAATAAAGCAGCGGCGCAAAGGCCGCTGCTGGCCCTTGGCCCGCCTGCCCGGTACAGGGGCAAAACCGAAAAACGGATGGTCCAATTTATTATCAACAAACAGCGAAACAGAGGCCCTGCTTTAAGCAGGGCCTCTGTTTCTATATACATCAGTTTTGCAACAAACACTTTTTTAAAACGATAAGTAAGGTGTTTGTTTCTTGCTGAAAAATTTAATCGCCGCTATTGCCCCGGAAATATACCAAGGGTTGCAGTAATTATTCTGGCAGTTCCCGCATAATAATATTTACCAGTCCGCCTATGTTCGGCGTTTCCACCGTTTCCGAAAGTTCAAAAGATATTCCAAATTCCTGCTCAATGGCAACCAAAACATAAATATGCCGCAAACTATCCCAACCGGCAATGTCGGAAGCTTTTGTTTCGTCATTAATCGTCAATTCCGGCAGGTCAAAAATATCCTTCAAAACGTTATTCAATCTGTCCAATATCTCATCTTTCGTCATTGTATATCTCCTCGGAAACAATTTTTATAACCGAATTTTTGGGGCGATAATTTTTAATAGAAAATTCCCATACAGTGTTGCCCTGTTCATCTTCAGACACAAGCGCGAACCCCATATTTTTGTAAAAGAATTGAACCATTTTGTTTTTTGGTGTTGGGTAATAATACCCATAAATCGTTTCTATTCCATAAGATCCGCATGCTTCTACCAATGTGTCCATCATTGCGTATTCCATATCTCTCTTTAGCACGCGGCAGCTCATAAGCCACAAGTCAAGATGCAGAGTGAGGTTATCGCGTTTTCCAATAAGAATACTTACTACGCCATTATCTCCAAATTTATCTTTCAATTTGCCGAAAAGGCGAATATATGAAGGCGATTCAAAGATTTCATTTATTTGAGCTTGCGTATAGCGTTTTGTTGTGAGGTTGAACTGGTTGCTTTTATTGGTTAGTTGAGAAATACGTTCCATATAAAAAGCCTGAAAATCAGATATCAATGCCTTCATTTCTATACTAAGAAGGTAGTCATGGTAGTTTCCGAAACTCTTGCGCAGTGTTTCACGCTGGGCGTTTTGCTGATACATTTTTGTTCGGTTTATGTCGTCTGCTGTCAGTGATGTTGTTTCAAAATATCCCCCTTGCTCAATAAAGCCAATATATTCTTCAACTTTGGAAATTTCCGGCACAGCAACCTCAGGCAAAGAATTTTTCACCAAATTGCGTTCCGCGGGGTTGTCATCAATAAAAACCAGGCTGTTTAAACCAATATTTAATGTTTCTGCAATGGAAAGAATATTCTGGTCTTTATTGTCCCAATTGGCCTTTATCAGGGCGAAATCGCTTTGGGTTAAGGCGCCGCTGGGGTGCGACAGCCCGGCAGTTGCATTTTCCAAATCATTTTTTGAACAAACTGTAAGAATAATACCCAGT